>JACMJB010000445.1 GCA_014380815.1 Armatimonadota bacterium | reverse complement strand
TGGTGAACGCCGCGCCGTTCTCCTATTTCAATCTTCTGGGATCAGACCCGCCAATTGTCGGAATCGGAGTTGGGAATCGGCGCGACGGCCAGCCCAAAGATACCGCCCGAAACGCGATGACTCGCGGCGAGTTTGTCGTAAACCTGGTGGATGAGGCTGGCGCGGGACCGATGAATATCACCGCAATTGATTTCCCCTTCGGCACCAGTGAGCTCACCGAAGCCGGACTGACCGCCGCGGCCTCACTCCACGTGGCGCCGCCCCGGATCGCGGAATCGCCGATCAGTCTGGAGTGCCGCCTTGCCCGGACGGTCGAGATCGGCTCCAATCGCATTCTTCTCGGCGAGGTGATCTGCATTCAGGTCCGGTCCGACCTCGTCGAAGAGGGCAACCGAATCCGCACCGAGAACGCCCACCTGATCGCCCGGATGCACGGCGCGGGTGGTTATGCCCGCACCTCGGACCGGTTTCAACTCGACCGCATCGCTCTTTCAGACTGGCGAAACCCGCCCACGGACAGCCTGTAACTTGATGCCGCCGAAGACGATCTATCTGGATTATGCCGCCACGACGCCGACCGACCCCCTCGTCTTCGATGCTATGCTTCCCTACCTGGGAGGGGACGGCTTTGGAAACCCCTCGTCGGTCCATCAGGCAGGGCAGCGTGTCCGGCGGGCGATTGATCAGGCGCGAGACACATTAGCCTCCGAGATCGGGGCCGAAGCTTCCGAGATCTACTTCACCTCCGGCGGGACCGAGGCCGACAACACCGCGATTCTGGGCGTTCTTCTCGCGGCGCGCATGGAAACGGGCCGTGACCACCTGGTCACGTTGGTGACCGAGCACCACGCCGTTCTGGACTGCGCCCAATTTGCCGAGAAGACGCTCGGCTTTCGGGTCACCTACCTGCCCGTAGATCGCGAGGGCTTCGTTCCCCTCGAATCCGTCGCGGAGGCGATCACCGACCGGACCGCGCTCGTTTCGGTGATGCACGGCAACAACGAGATCGGGACTCTCCAGCCGGTCGCCGGAATCGCCCGGCTGGCTCATGAGCGCGGCGCTTACTTCCATACGGATGCGGTTCAGACGTTCGGTCAGATGCCACTGGCAGTCGCCGCTCTGGACGCGGACCTGGTCACGCTTTCCGCCCATAAGATCTATGGTCCTAAAGGGGCGGGGGCGCTGTTTGTCCGTCAGGGAGTGCGCTGGACGCCGTGGCTTCACGGTGGTCAGCAGGAGCGCGAAAAACGCGCGGGGACCGAGAACGCCGCCGCGATTGTCGGCTTTGGCAAAGCGGTCGAACTGCTGCCGACCTGGCGCGACTCCGAGGCGCTTCGGCTTGCCCGGCTGCGGGACGATTTTATCGCACAGGTTCTGGCTGCCGTTCCGGGCGCCGGTCTCAACGGCCCAGCGGGTCTTCGGAGACTGCCAAACAGCACGAATCTTTCCTTTCCAGGCACCGACAGCGAATCCCTGCTGCTCGGTCTGGATCTGGCAGGGATCGCTGCTTCGGCGGGTTCCGCGTGCGCGTCCGGCAGTATCGAACCGTCCCACGTTCTTCTTGCGCTGGGCATGCCCTCGGGGCTGGTGCGCTCCGCCCTCCGCTTTTCCCTGGGCCGGGGAACCACCTCCGAGCAGCTTGACCGAGTCACCACGGTGCTCCGCCGCCTCGTGAGTTCCGACGGTCCCGTTCGGGTATAGGCTTTCCGGAGGATACAGAACGATGCACGAAACCCGGCAGATGGAAACCGACACGACGACCGAAGAGCGGGAGGTGCTTCTCCAGCGCGCTATCGAGGCGACCAATCTGGGACACCGCCACGACATCGAGGTCGCAATTCGCCAGATCAAAGAGCACATCCACCTTTATGGGGGCGACGAGGGGATCGCGGCGCTTCAGGAAACGTTAAAAAACCTTGAAGCCTTGATTGCGGACGAAACCCCGGAAAGTGTCCGATACCAGGAGAGCGCGGGGCAGTAACGAGGCGGGGATAAGGCTGGCATAACGCGCTCCCTGCCCGGTATACTGGTCGCGTTATGCCCCCTTCTAAACCGCTGCGCCTCCTGCTCTCCAACGATGATGGTGTGCTCGCCCCGGGTCTCTTCGCGCTGAAGATCGCACTGGAAGCGGCGGGGCATCAGGTGACGGTGTGCGCGCCGGACCGGCCCCGCTCCGCGTCCGGCCACGCGATCACGCTTCATAAGCCACTCCGGCTGAAACAGGTTCCTCTTGCCGATGGCTCACTTGCCTGGGCCGCTTCGGGCACCCCGGCGGACTGCGTGGCACTGGGCCTGCTTGAAGTCCTCCACGGTCAAACGCCAGATCTGGTCGTGTCCGGCATCAACCATGGACCGAATCTAGGCTGGGATGTCACGTACTCCGGCACGGTATCCGCGGCGATGGAGGCCGTTATTACGGGTGTTCCCGCGATCGCGGTTTCCGTGGCAAGCTATGCCGACGACATCCACTGGGATGGCGCGGCACATTTTGTTGCCCATACGCTCGCCCCGCTGGCCGCGGCGCACGGCCTGCCCCCGGCAACGCTGCTGAACGTGAACGCGCCGGATCTGCCGGAGGGCGATCTGAAAGGCGTGCGCATCACGACGCAGGGCGACCGTCAGTATGTGGACCGGCTGGAGAAGCGGGAAGACCCGGTCGGTCGGCCGTATTACTGGCTCAAAGGCCGCCTCCATGACAAAGAGTCCCTGCCCGGATCGGATACCCGCGCAGTCGGGGACGGCTACATCTCGGTAACCCCCATCCAGCTCGACATGACCTCCCATGCCTTTCTGCGCGATCTCAAAGGCTGGGCTGTCGAACGCGGCTGATCTTTCCGCCATCCGCCATCCCGATCTGCCGTCAGTCCGCCATTAATCCGCTCTATCCGTCGGCGATTCGCCGTAGCGCGGTGTGGTCCAGCATTAGGACGGTGCGACCCTTTAACTGCAGCATCCCCTCATCTTCAAGCAGATGTAGGGTCCGCGATACGACTTCCCGGACCGTTCCCGTGTGGCTACCGATCTGAGCGTTGGTTTCCATCAGGGTAAAAATCGTCTGTCCCTCTCCAGCACGGAGGAGATAGGCGGCAATACGGGCGCGAACCGTCTGCAGAGTGTTTGCCTTCAGCATTTCGACCAGTCGCCGCTGCTGTATTGCCAGAGCGCGAACCGCTCCCGTTGCAATCTCCGGGTGCCTCCGCATCAGCGAAGCAAAAACGGGAGGGGTGACCGTCAACAGCCGCGTTTTCTCCTGGGTGGCAAACGCTGACGCGGGGTAATTGCCCCCGTCGAACAGTGCCAGATCCCCGATGCTTGCGCCGGGACGCTCGATACCCAGAATAAACTCGCGCCCCCGGCGGTCAATCCGGCACACCTTGACAGCCCCCTCCAGCACGACCAGCAGACCAAGACAGGGATCTGTTTCACAGAACAGGGTTTCTCCGGCAGTAAAACGGCGTTCCGTGCCCGCGCATGCGATCTCAAGCAGCGTTTCCTTACTCAGGTTTTTCAGAAATAAAACGCGTTGCAATGCCTCGACTCGCTGCATGCATCCATTGTACGCCAGGCTGAAACCGTCTCCGTGACAAAAGTCATCGCTCCGTCCGTGTCGCCGCATTATCCTGATTTTCAGGAGGCATCATGAGCCGTCAGATCTATGTAATCGCCGAGCCGTGCATTGGGGTGAAAGACCGGTCCTGTGTGGCGGTTTGCCCGGTGGACTGTATCCACGGCGGGGAGAAGGACCCACAGCTCTATATTGACCCGAACGAATGCATCGGGTGTGGGCTTTGTGAATCCGAATGCCCGGTGGATGCCATCTTTCTGGAGGACGAGCTTCCCGCGAAATGGAAGGACTTTATGGGGGTCAACGCGCGGTTCTTCGAAACGTCGCCCCCAGGCAAATAATTGTTTGATTGCGAGTGTCGCCTCTGGTACAATGGGGGAGTTGATCGAGGGGTACTCAGGGTTTGAGCAAGAGGGAACAGCGAGATGGCAAAGGCGACGACCCGGTTTGTGTGTCAGGCGTGTGGCAGCAGCAGTCCGAAATGGATGGGCCGCTGTCCAGAATGCAGCGAGTGGAACTCGCTGGTGGAGGAGGCGGTGCGCGCCGCTCCCGCCAGCCTTGCGGCTCAGATCAGCCGGGGGAACTTCGGGGCGCCTTCCTACGCCAAGAGAAGCTCGGACACCAGCAACGGCACCAGCACCAGCACCAGCACCAGCACCAGCAACGGCAATACCGGTGGCAACGATGACCGTGGCAGCGAGGATAGCGGCGAATCCCGCGGCTACCGCGCCCCGATGTCGTATATGGGCGCGGCGAATTCCGGACCCCGACCGATCACCGAGATTCAGGCCATCACCCGCGAACGCTCCACGACCCTGATTGGGGAGTTCGACCGCGTACTCGGGGGTGGGGTCGTCCCTGGCTCGCTGATTTTGATCGGCGGCGACCCTGGCATCGGGAAGTCCACATTGCTGACCCAGGTGGCGGGGAACATGGCCCGCGAGCACGGAATGACGCTCTACGTCTCCGGCGAGGAGAGTGCGGAGCAGATCAAGCTGCGGGCGACGCGCCTGGGAGCCGATCACGAGGACTTGCTGCTTGCGTCGGAAACCGATGTCGCGCAGATCGCCGCCTATGCCCAGCAGCTACAGCCCAAGTTTCTGATCATTGACTCGATCCAGACGATGCACTCGCCGGATGTGGACAGTTCGCCCGGTACCGTTTCGCAGGTGCGCGCCGCGACTGCCGCCCTCGCGGCGATTGCGAAGGGGATGCGAATCCCCGTCTTCCTGGTCGGGCATGTGACCAAAGAGGGGGCTATCGCCGGTCCTCGCGTTCTGGAGCATATGGTGGATACCGTTCTCTATTTCGAGGGAGACCGGCACCTGACCTACCGTATCCTGCGCGCTGTCAAGAACCGATTCGGCTCCACGGACGAGCTGGGGATCTTCGAGATGCGGGAGGAAGGGCTGATCGGGGTCGAGAACCCGTCGGAGGTTTTTCTCGCGGAGCGACCGGAGAACACGCCGGGCTCGACGGTCACGGCGACAATCGAGGGGACACGTCCGCTGCTGGTGGAGATTCAGGCGCTGGTGGCCCCGTCGTACCTGGGCAGCCCGCGCCGAACGACGAACGGGGTTTCGCGCGACCGGGTATCGCTGATTCTGGCGGTTCTGGAAAAACGGGTCGGTCTCAGCCTCGCGAACCAGGATGTATTCGTGAATGTCGCGGGGGGCATCGAGATCAAGGAACCCGCCGCGGATCTGGCGATCGCCCTCGCAATCGCCTCGAACTTCAAGGAGATGCCTGTGGACTCGAAGGCGATCTTTCTGGGAGAGGTCGGGCTTGCCGGTGAGGTCAGAGGCTGCTCTCAGATCGAAAAGCGGATCAAGGAAGCGGCGCGGCTGGGCTTCGATGTGGCGATGCTGCCGCAGAAGAACATCGGGCGGGATTCAAAAGGCATGGGAGCCGCGCTGGTCGGCGTGGACTCCCTTCGCGCAGCGGTGGACAAGGCGCTGCTCACCTCTTAACCGAGCTGACCGAGCTAACCGGGCTAATCGAAGGACCCACGCTGACCGGCATCCGTGCCACGGGTGACCCGCTGAACCAGCGCCACCAGCCCCTGACCGATCCAGTAAGAGGCGACCGTCACGCTGCCGTAGCCCGCGGCGTGCATCAGATCGTAATTAAACAGCAGGTGAAGAACGGCAAATGTGGCGGCAAGAGCGAGGGCGGTCTGGTAAATCTCGAAGTGAATGGCGGCGAGCGCGCGAAGAACCGGCATCGTTTTAAATCTCTTTCTCGTTGTGCCGCCCTAAAATATAATGGCGGGGGATTGAACCGGCAGGATTCGGGGTAATTTTACCAACTTGTGTTTTGTGATCGCAAGCAGGCGAGTCGTCTCCCCAACCGCAGGAATCGTGCCAGGAGGAGAAAATGGGGGAAGATGACCGGAAACAGTCCGCTATTGACGGTCATTTTGGGGGGAGATATACTGCGGTTTGTGAACACCACAAGCCTTCCCATCGTCCCGAATACTGATAACTTGTCGGCAGACACGCCGCCGACCTTTACCCCTTCGGTTCATCGGCGTATCCCGGAATGGCTCACCATCAAGGTGCCACGCGCTAAAGATGTGGGGCGTGTCGAGGATCTGATGCGGGGCGAGCGGCTCGTGACCGTCTGTGAAGAGGCACGCTGCCCCAACCTGGGGGAATGCTGGAGCAAGGGAACCGCCACCTTCATGGTGATGGGCGATACCTGTACCCGCTCCTGCCGCTTCTGTGCCGTGAAGACCGGTCGTGGCCTGCCTCTGGACCCGGACGAGCCGCGCCGCGTCGCGCTTGCCGCCAAAGAACTGGGTTTGAAGCATGTGGTCGTCACCTCGGTCAATAGAGATGAGCTTTTCGACGGCGGGTCCGCTCACTTCGCGCAGGTGATCGAAAATCTCCGTTCGGAGATCCCGATGACCACGGTCGAGGTGCTGACCCCGGACTTTCGGGGGCGCAAAGCCTCTATTGAGACGGTCTGCCGCGCGCGGCCCGACGTGTTCAATCACAACGTGGAAACCGTACCGCGTCTGTATCGCACGGTCCGTCCGCAG
>JACMJB010000444.1 GCA_014380815.1 Armatimonadota bacterium | reverse complement strand
GGAGACGTGGACGCCACCGCCGCCTGGTACGAACAGGTATTGGGGATGAAGCGGGTCGAGTTTGCCGGGGGGAGACTTGCGCTATCGTTCGGTTCGCAGAAGATCAATCTTCACCCTGCTGATGTCCCTTACACCCCCCACGCCGCCGTGCCACAGCGCGGTTCCGCCGATCTTTGTTTTCTGACCGATACCCCGCTGGAGGTCGTCCTCGCCCACCTGGAGCACCGTGCGATTCCGATACTGGCAGGACCCGTGATTCGGACCGGCGCGACCGGACCGATCCGGTCGGTTTATTTCCGGGACCCGGACGGTAACCTGATCGAGGTCGCCAGTTCGGCGGAGGACGATGGCACGCGTTGACACGCCCTCTTCGAATCGGCTACAATCTACCGGCTGAGAACGACCGATGCAACCGATACGTGCCACTCCGGCGCGGGTTCTGTAGAAAGTTTTGATGCTTTTCGTGAACAATCCCACTTCCCTCCAGGAGGCCCTCCGACCATGACCACCCCCGCAACCGCGTCCAACGACACCAAGCCGATGCCGCAGGTAGCACGAGGGCTTGAAGGTATTGTCGCCGCCGCGACCCACATCGCGGAGGTTGATGGTGAGAAGGGCAAGCTGACGCTTCGCGGCTACGATGTCAGCGAGCTTTCTGGAAAGGTGACTTTTGAGGAGGTCTGCTACCTGCTCTGGTACGGGAAGCTCCCGACACAGGCAGCGCTGAGCAGCCTTCAGGCCGAAATGAGCGCCGCGCGCGAGCTTCCCGCTCCAGCCCTTGCGGCGCTGAGGGAGCTTGCGCCCAGTGCCGAGGGTATGCACATCCTGCGTATGGGTGCTTCCATGCTCTCTATCGGGGACGCCACCGTAGACAGCCTGGACATGGAGGAGAACCGTCGCCGAGCAGCCCGCCTCCAGGCTCAGATGCCCGCCCTGGTCGCCCATGCGTATCGTCTCAAGCAGGGACAGGAGATCGTGCATCCCAAGCCGGAGCATAGCCTTGCGGAGGGCTTCCTGTACATGCTGGAGGGTACAGAGCCGGACCCGGCGCGGGTCGCGGGTCTGAACGCTTATATGGTCGCTGTCAGCGAGCATGGTCTGAACGCCTCGACCTTCGCGGGCCGGGTGATTATGGGCACCGACTCAGATATGGTCTCCGCCCTGACCGGCGCGGTGTGCGCGCTGAAGGGACCAAAACACGGTGGCGTTCCCGGACCGGTCCTGAAAATGCTTCAGGAGATCGGAACGCCTGATAATGCCGACGCCTTTATCCGAAACGAAATGAATAGCGGTCGCCGCATCATGGGATTTGGTCATCGCGTTTACAAAGTCCGCGATCCCCGCGCCGAACTGCTCTCCGACGCCGCCGAGAAAATGGCGCAGACGACCGGGGACGACAGCCTTCTGGTCCTCACCAAGGCGGTTGAGGAGACAACTGTCCGCGTGCTGGCGGAGTTGAAGCCGGGCCGCGATCTGTACGCGAATGTCGAACTGTTCGCGGCCCTGATTCTGCACGCGGTCGGTGTGCCAAGTGAGCTGTTTACCCCGATCTTCGCGATTGGACGCACCTCCGGATGGACAGCGCACATGCTGGAACAGATCGAAGACGGGCGCCTGATCCGCCCCTCCGCGATCTACGTCGGCCCACGAGATCTCAAGTTTACCGCGGTTGATCAGCGGGTCTGACCACATAGCCGGGAGTCAGAGAAACGACCATCGCCTCGCTGCTGGCAGCGGGGCGATGGTCGTTTCGGCTTCCTCGGTCTGGTCAGAGGGCAGAGCGCTGCCCATTGGGTTCCGCGCTGGAAGCCGGGGCCATGGTTCGGGCAAGTTTCTTCAGGGTGATCGTCGTTCCCTTTGGGGTGGAGGCGATCTCGATGGTATCCGCGAGAGCGCACATCAAAGGCAGGCCACGCCCCCCCGCCGCCTCCGGGCCAGGCATGGAGGGCGAGTAAGGGACCAAAAATCCCTGCCCTTGATCGCGCACCTCCACGATCAGTGCGTCGGGCAGCGTGTGGCATATCACCCGCACCAGGCTTCGCTCTTTGTTCGGCGACCCATGACGGATCGCATTTGCCGCCGCTTCATCCACAGCCGTCAGAAAGTCTTCAAGCTCCTCTTTGCTGAGGCGAGTTTTCGATGCTAAGCGCTCCACAAGCTTACGGACTTCCGCGAGATGGTCCGGCTTCGCGAAGAACTCAAGCTCTACGGGCGCATTATTGTCGCGCTCATCGGTGTGCCCCATTGGTTTATCCTGCTTCCGCCGTCAGTGCATTTTATTCCGAGGACCGTTCGGGCCGTCTGCCCGGCATCCCTCGAATTGTTCTTACCCGCACAGGGGGGATGGGATACCACCACTCACTGTGCGGGAGGGGCAAAAGCACTACTCGAAGCAACCGGTCCACTTAGCTCGTCGGGTGAGTAGCATACCTCCAGAAAGGTATCAAAGCGACCGAGTTTGAGGACTCTTTCCGGCTGGCTGCGGGCCGCGATGATCAGCGCTAATTGACATTTGTGCCCGAAGCGTTTGCGGATCTCCACCAGTAATGCCAGTCCCGCGGAATCTATAAATGGGACTTCCCGCATGTCTACTGCCACTTTGTGAGGCGCATTCTGTTCCGTGCAGGAACTTTCCAGTGCCTTACGAAGCGTCTCTTGGGTAGACAAGTCCACGTCACCCTGTGCAGCAACGATCGAAATGCCATCATGATCGTAGTTGTGAACCAATAATACGTTTTCGTCGTTCATAAGTGGTTGCAGGAAATTTTCCTTCGATTCAGGGCACCATTTCCCAGGCTGATTTTAAGGCCGCATTACCGAGCAGAGTATACAAAAAATCGGGAGACGGTGCTCTTGTGTTATACCCGCTCTGCAGAAAAGTGCGTGCGGTCGTCGGCGGAAAATTCCGATTCTAAGCAGGGGGTTCGGTTTCTGGCATCGCCCCGCGCAGGGCGGCCCGCCGGTGCGCCTCCAGACCTTCAAGGTCGGCGAAACGGGCCACGTCCGGGGCGAGCCGTTCCGCAGCCTTCCTGTCCAGGTACAGCAGGCTGGTGCGCTTCACAAAATCGTCAACGGAGAGCGGTGAGGCGAACCGAGCGCACCCTGCCGTGGGTAGGGTATGACTTGGACCCACAAGGTAGTCGCCATGGGAGGCGGTGGTGTAAGGACCGAGCAGGATCGCACCGGCGTTTTCGATCCGGCCCAATATCCCCCACGGCTCCGCCACGTCCAGATGCAGATGTTCCGGGGCGTACCGTGAGATGACCTCAGCGGCTTCCTCCAGTGTCTGAGTACAGACCAGGTAGCTGTTTCCCTGCAGGGCGCGGCGCGCGATGTCCGCGCGAGGCAGCGTCTGGATCTGCCGTTCCAGTGCGGCGGTCACTGCAGTGGCAAAGGCTCGCGAAGGGGTAGCGACCAAGGCAGAGGCAAGCGCATCGTGTTCTGCCTGCGCCAGGATATCCGCGGCGGCGGTCTCCGGGTCCGCACTTGCATCGGCGAGAACTGCGACCTCACTTGGTCCCGCCAGCATGTCAATTCCCACGGTACCGAAAACCAGACGCTTGGCAAGATTGACGAAAACATTGCCAGGACCGACGATCTTGTCTACCCGCGGAATGCTGTCTGTCCCATAGGCAAGCGCCCCGATGGCCTGTGCGCCGCCCACCGCGTAGATCTCCTGGACTCCCGCAAGAAATGCGGCGGCAAGTGTCCCATCCGGCGGCAGACCGGTATCCTCTCGGGGGGGGGTCGTTAGTGCGACGGAGCGCACCCCAGCAACCAGGGCGGGGATCGTGGTCATCAAAACCGTTGAGGGATAGGCCGCGGTACCGCCAGGAACGTAGACGCCGACGCGGCCCAGCGGCCGGATGATCTGTCCCAGGGTTTCTCCGGGAGTGCTGGTGGCATCGAACCAGGACTGTCGCCTCTGCTTTTCGTGGAAGGCGCGGATACGCTCCGCGGCGAGATTCAGCGTCTCCCAGAGAGCGGCATCCTGCCGAACACGCATCGCCGCCGCCTCAATCGCCTCCAAGGGAACGCGCAGGCGCTCCGCACGGGGGAAATCCCATCGCCGGGTATAATCCAGGACCGCGGCATCGCCGCGCTCGCGGACATCGGCGAGGATCGCGCGTACCGATGTCTCGGCGGCGTCCGTGGCGGCGGTCAGCCGTGCGGCGAAGACCCGCTCCAGAGCTTCGAGCGCGATTTCGCGCGTATCAAAAAAGCGTAACATAAAGGGCCATAGATGCAAAAACCGGCGTCAAGAGGCGCCGGGAGGGTGATCCTATTTTACGGCCCATGTCGGAGAGTGTCAACGATAGCCGCACCGGAAAGAAGGGGCAGTCTTTTCGGCTGCCCCTTCCTTTCCTGCCGGGGCTTTATCCCTCCAGCGATGGCGGGGGCAGAGCCGCGCTTCCGGTACCGCTCGAGTGACGCGAGGCGTACCGGTACACCAGTACCAGCGGGACCCAGAGTGGGCTGAACGCCAGCACCCAGATGATTAGCACGACAGGCACTCGGATCGCCGAGGTGAAGGCAGCGGCGGCGGTCCCGTTGATTTCCCGCAGATCACCCAGAAAACTGCTCTGGGCGGGTACTTGAGCCGCCTGCTTCGCCTTTTCCGTTAGCGATACATGGATGGTCGAAAGGCGGGCCATCTTTCGCAGCAGGCCAAGGCGTGCCCGCATCTGGGCAAGCTCGATCCGAACCTGGCGCAGATCGTTCTCCCGGAGTCGCGTCTCTTTCTCCCCGCCGCGGACCCTGCGGAGTCGTCGCGCTGCATTATCCGCGGCGTTGACCAGCACCTGCTCCGCCTCGGTCGCGTCGCTGACACGCTCGGTGATGTCTTCACCGGACAGGCTTTTCGCCGTCACGTTGCCCAGCGCCGCGAACTGCTTGAGGAGGTCATCGAACTGTGTGACTGGAACGCGCACCGAAAGGTCCGCGGACTTATAGCCGGCCGCATCCGTCGTCAGGGTATTGCTCGCGACAAAGCCGCCACTCGCGACCACGATCTGCTCGACCCTATCACTGGCGGCTTCCAGCTTGTCCACGCCAACCGTCAGACTCCCCTCTCGGTGCACCTGTCTTTCCAGATTCAGCAACTGGGCAGAGGGGAGTCTGAACGCATTGTCGGGGGACTCCGCCGCATCAGGAGATGCACCCTGGTTCCACTGACGCGTCACAGCACGCTCTTGCAAAGCAGAAGAGGGTGCACCGTTCGCGGCACGGGGTGTCGCGGCCCGACTGCCGGAGGCGGACTCAAAGGCCGTGGCGGGAACATTTGCGTCGTAATCCTGTGTATAACTGCTCTGCGCGAGACCGATCTGACGATGGTCAGCGGAGGCGACCACCTGCCGTGCTTTCTCTCGCGCCGGGCCAAGCATCGGCAGAAGAAATGCCAGGGAAAGGACCACGTAGGCCGCACCGACCCCAAAAACCAGCACCGGCTTGCGGCGCCACAGCGGCAGCGTCCTCGCCACGGGCACGAAGGGGCCAGGCGATTGTGTGGCGGCGCACTCCAGAAGCCGCTGCCGCAGATCTGGTGCCAGGGCAGCGGTGGAATCAGCGGACTTCAAATCTTTGGCGGTATTGGTCATCAGGGTCATCTCCGCGCGGCAGGCAGAACACCGCCGCAAGTGAGCACGGACCACTCCTCGGCGAAGAGCGGGCAGTTCGTTGTCCAGAAAGGCTTTCAGGTCGGAGGCGATCTCTGGAGAGGGGCAGTCCGAACCATCCAAAGGGTGAGAAAAGTTCATAAACCGTTTCATTGGGCAGTGCCTCCCAGCGGTACCGTGCGGGAGCTTGCTTCCGATGCGGGGTCCAGGTGGCTGACCGGCGCACTATCGGAGCCGAGAACATAGTCGCTGAGCCGCAATCGCAGCCGTCCGAAAGCGTTGGAAAGCCGGGACTTCACGGTGCCGACCGGGAGGGAGAGCACGGCGGCGCACTCCGCGTAGGTGAGACCGTGCAGCTCATGCAGAATCACGACATCCCGGTGCCCCGGTGTCAGCGACGAAAGCGCATCGTCTATCTTGTCCGCGAGTTCGCGCCGTGCAAGGTGACAATGCGGGTCCCCCTCGGCGTTTTCTGATCTGGTGGCGGAGAGGCGGTCGGAATCGAGGTCCACCGGTTCCGGACGGCTGCGCCCCTGATACTTCAGGCAGTGGTTCAGCGCGATCCGGTAGACCCAGGTGCCCAGCGCGGAGTGCCCACGGAACCCGCCGATTCCTCGGTAAAGATCCACAAAAATCTCCTGTGTCAGATCTTCGGCGTCCGCATCCGTTCGGGCATAGCGGCGGGTCAGGCAATGAACCCGACCACCATACGTATCCACGAACCGCGTGAACGCGTCCGCGTTTCCCGCTTGCATCCGCGCGATCAATACTCGTTCATTTAAAGCCATCGCCTCTTTAGTTACGGGTTACGACGAAAAGGTTCACGCCGCCGTCTGAAAAGTGTTACGGCGGTATACTATCCCTGACATCTTATGAATTTTTTCTCCTCCTCCACCCCTGGCGCTCTGCCGCTTCCCATCGCGGACAACTTCGGGCGGCGCATCGAATACCTGCGTATCAGCCTGACCGACCGCTGCAACCTGCGCTGTGTCTACTGCATGCCGGAAGAAGGGGTGCCTTACGAGCAGCTGGATAATGTTCTCTCCTTCGAGGAGATCGCGCGAGTGGCACGGGTACTGGCAGGGGCGGGGTTGAAGAAGATACGGCTCACCGGCGGCGAGCCGCTCGTCCGCAAGGGGGTCGCCGATCTTGCCGCGCGTCTGACCGCCACCACAGGTATCGGCGAGGTGACCCTGACCACAAACGGCATTCTGCTTCCGCGAGAGGCGGATGCCCTTTGGGCGGCGGGAATTCGGCGCATCAACCTTTCGATGGATACGCTGCATGCGGACCGCTTCACCCAGATCGCGCGGCGGCCGGATTTCGACCGAGCCTGGGAAGGTGTGGAGGCAGCACTGCGGGTCGGGTTCTCACCGATCAAGCTGAACTGCGTCCTGATGCGCGGAATCAACGACGATGAGATCGCGGATTTCGCCCGGCTGACTCTGGACCGCCCACTGTCCGTTCGATTTCTGGAGTATATGCCGATCGGCATGGTTTCCCCACCCGAGTGGCGGGCGCGTTACCTTAGCAACGAAGAGGCGCTGAGCCGAATTCGCGACGCCTTTCCCGACCTTGAGGCGGAAGAGGATGACGCTGCCTCTACCTCGCGCAACTTTCGCATTCCGGGCGCACAGGGGACGGTCGGCCTGATCAATCCCATCTCGCACCGCTTCTGCGACGGCTGCAATCGCCTTCGACTGACGGCCAATGGTCGCCTCGTCCCCTGCCTCTCCGACAACTACGAGTACAACCTGATGACACCACTGCGCGCAGGCTGCACCGATGCGGAAATTATTACTCATGTCCGCGCCGCGCTCACCCATAAGCCCCTACAGAGCGACTTCGAGGGCCGTTTGGGACGGGGCGGCAGTCTCCGAATCATGGCCCAGATCGGCGGCTAGGATATGGCAAAAGGGTATAGCGAATAAAGGGGCTGACGAACATGCGTCAGAAACCGAACATCTCCGACGACGCGCTGATTGATTGTCTGCGCGACTACTATCGCCTTGACGTCGTTTCTGTCCGCTACCTCCCAATCGGCTACGATCTAAACGCCTTCGTCTATCAGACCACCACGAAAGAAGGGTTGTCTTATTTCGTTAAAGTCCGCATCGGGACGGTTCCTCCCCAGAGTCTCATCGTTCCGCAATTTCTTACCGAACAAGGTGTTCCCAATGTCCTGCCTCCTCTGCGGACGACAACACAGTCGCTCTGGAGTTCTTTTGAGAGTTATTCCGTCGTTGTTTATCCATTTATCCGCGGCGAGAACGCGATGGTCGCGGGGCTTTCCGATGCTCAGTGGCAGGAGTTTGGGACAACACTTCGAGCGATTCACACGAACGAGTTTGCCAGATTGCTAAAAGGGCAAATTCCCGCCGAAACGTTCACCCTGCCTTCCGCAGCATTGGTCCGACGGCTGACAGATCAGATAAAAGAGATTCGGGTTGAAAGTCCCGCAGCGGCACGCTTGGCAAGTTTCTGGACACAGCATTTGCCCCTGATTAAAAACCTGCTTACCCGCGCGGAGACATTGGGAAGGCAGCTTCAAACTTGGCATTTTGAATATGTTCTCTGTCACGCGGACATTCATGCCGCTAATATTTTAGTCAGCGAAGACAGCCGAATCTATCTGATTGACTGGGATGGACCGATCATCGCCCCAAAAGAGCGCGACCTGCTTTTTGTTGTAGGCTCCAAGATCGCGCGAACGGTTACGCCGCGAGAAGAGGCACTGTTCTTTCAAGGGTATGGCGCTGTGGAGATAAATATTCCTGCTCTGACCTATTACCGTTGCGAACGCGCGATTGAAGACATTGGCGAGTTCGGCAAGAGTGTTTTCTTCGACACCGATCAGAGTGAAGAAGCGAAAGCCGAAGAGGCGTCGCTGTTTGTCAGTCTGTTTGACCCGAGCCAAATCGTTGAAATGGCGATGCGGGCAGATTAAAACTTTTCCGTTATCATATCGCCGTAGTCGTCAAAGAGGACGCCGACTTAGCGAACCCTGGTAATTTTCAGCAGGAGATTTCCCGGCAGGCGGCGAACCCAAGAAGCATGTATCAAGTTGGCATCCTGACCGTTTCCGACGGATGCTCACGGGGCGAGCGCGAGGACGTTTCCGGACCTGGCATCGCGGCCTGCCTTCCAAGGGACCTTTACGACGTGCGTCTGGGTGCGATCGTCCCTGACGATGAGGGCGAGATCGCTCTGCAGCTTTTGGCGATGTGTGAGGCAGGGTGTGACCTGGTTCTGACGACCGGAGGGACCGGTTTTGCTCCCCGAGATGTGACGCCGGAAGCCACCGTATCCGTGTTGGACCGAAACGCTCCCGGTCTTGCGGAACTGCTTCGAGCTGACAGCCGTGAAAAGGTCCCGACCGCTTCGCTCGGGCGCGGTGTCGCGGGAATCCATGACCGGACCCTGATCGTCAACCTTCCCGGCAGTCCCGGGGGCGTCCGCGACGGCATGGCGACCCTGCTGCCACTGCTGCCACACGCCCTCGCGCTGCTCCGAGGCGAACCGGTTGACCACGCCTGATTCTTCGCCACCTGTGTTTAACTTTGACCGGGTGGCCGCGGAATATGAGTCCACACGGTACCTTCCTCCCGTCGTCGCCGAGCGCCTGGCTCAGCAGGTAACCAGACGCCTGGTTCCCGAAGACTGGTTCCTGGATGCGGGCATTGGCACCGGGCGCGTCGGGCGCGCACTGCTGCGACAGCATCCGCGAACGGTCGGGATTGATATTTCGGAGGCGATGCTGCGCCAGCTGCGGACAAGCTATGGTGGCGGCGCGGCATCTCTGCCGCTGGCCCTTGCGGATCTGCGCGCCCTTCCTTTTGCGG
Organism: Armatimonadota bacterium; assembly: GCA_014380815.1. Taxonomy (GTDB): domain Bacteria; phylum Armatimonadota; class Armatimonadia; order Armatimonadales; family Armatimonadaceae; genus JACMJB01. The sequence goes on along the minus strand of JACMJB010000444.1, from coordinate 4,520 downwards.
ACGGGCAGTTCCGCGCGGCGCTGACGGTGCATGTGCTGCATCTGATCCCTTTTTGGGAACAGGCGCTGGGCGAACTGTGGCGCGTGATCCGTCCTGGGGGCCTTTTTATTCTGGGCGTGGAAGACCGGACCGCTTCCGTGGTCCGCGATTACTTCTTCGCGCGGGCTTCCGAGCGAAAGGCTCTTCCACGAAATCGCAGCGGCGCCCATTCGGCAGAGGTCATTCGAAGCCTTCGGGAACGGGGCGTTTCTGTCGAGGAGCACCGGCCCCTCGCTCTCCAATGGACCCAATCTATCCGCGCGGATGAAACGCTGGACCTGCTCCGGCGGCGCACGTATTCCATTCTCTGGGAGATGCCGGAGGCGGTTCTTCTGCCGCTGGTGGAGGAGACACGTTCCTGGACGATCCAGCGGTTCGGAAACCCGGATCTGGCTCAGGTCACGGAGACGATTGACTTTCAGATGGTCTTGTTTGTTGCATCGAAGCCGCTGGGCGACCGATAAAAGGAAGGGGAGGACCCGGTGGTCCTCCCCTGAAGCATTGATAAGGATTTCGCGCGGCACGCGGGTTTGGGGCTAACCTTCTTTGCTCTCCCCGACTTCGCTTGCCTCGCTGGAACCCGCCTTTTCGAACTCGGTCCTCAGATCGCTCAAGCTTGGCATGTTCTCCAGGGCAAAGTGGAACTCCGCCTGCTCCCGGACATCAATCGGTCCAAGCGTCGAAAAGTGGTCTTTTTCGTCGCCCTTCACCTCGACCGCCGAGTCCTTGAGGATGCCACCCTCCCACTCTTCCTGCTTTACAAACTGCTCGCCCAGCTTTTTACAGCGCGAGCAACGGAAACGAACGTAGATAAAGCTTGGGCCAAACATGCGAGGATAGTAGCCGGTCTGCATGACTTCGCGCTGGCTGATTCGCTGACCGCAGTTGCACTTTATAGCCGTCCGACCCATGATCAACCTCCCAATGCTGGCATTACGAGCGCGCATCACCGCGGTACGTGTGGGCATTTTCGGGCACCGCCCACGTCCACGAGATACCAGGATTCTTGGCAGACTCGTCCCGCATCGTTACCGCTATTGTACCATAAAGGCTGCTTTCGCGGCCCTTTTCCGTTCCGGCGGCAGAGCGACCTGTCAGTCAATCCCGGTAACGGGCGCTCGCACGAGCGTTGTGGAGGCACCCTGTCCGACTCCGAGACCCAGACCGGCACCGTTTGCGGAAAGCAGCCCACCGACCCCGTTCTGCCCTCTGGCGGAAAAGACCAGAGCATTATTCTGGCCTCGGGAGCGTTTGATCCGTATCTGGAATTTCCCCCCCTCCGCGGCCATGGGAAGTGGCTCCGCGACTGCGGAGGCGACCGAGGTGCCTGGCAAACGAGGCGCCGCGGTCCGTTCGGTCGCGATCGAACCGGCGCTCGAGGAGGGTACGGCGGCAGTCTCCGCAGGCACAATGGGAGCGACGGAAGGGGCAACCGACATCGCCGTGCTGACAGGAGGTCTCAGCTTCAGGGCAGTGCTTGCGGCGCGGTCGTAGCCACTGCGAGGCGGGAGAGGGGCAGCCGATCCCGCACCAGGTGACTTCAGCGCGATATTGGAGGCAGCAGACCGACGGTTTATGTTGCGATCCATGCGAGGCTCCGCACGTGCTGTCCGAAGCACCGCATCAATCGCCGCGGAGGAGCGATCCAGTGGCAGGGACAGCAGACCACCGCCAGCAGATGCTTTAGCGACAATGATCGGGTTGGTTCGGACAGGTGGGGAAACGGGGAGCTTGGTCGGTTTGGGGGCAGCCGTTTTCGCGGATGCCAGCGCGGTATTTGTCTCTGGCTTGACCGAAAGCGGCTCCGAGACGGAGGGAGCGGCAGCCCTGGGCGCGGGGCGCGACCGGATGCCCTTCGCAACCGGGGCCTCTTTCTTCGGGGCGACAGGCCGTGATACCAGTGGTTCGGGAGCGATCCCCCCGATGCGGGGAAGGACAAGCACCAGCCCTATTCCTGCTGCCAGTGCCGTTCCCAGCGCCACTCGAACCGGCACGGGTCGCAGCCAGCCGTGGATACGCTCGGAGAGTGTCGGGCGGTCATAGGTCGCGGCGGCGATGCGGGCGGAAAGAGACGCGGAGGGGAAAGCCTCCGGTGGCTGTCTCAGCGCCTGATGGGTCAGTCTCAGAAACGCAAGATGCGAGGCGCAGTGTTCACAGAGCGCAAGATGGCTTTTCAGACGCACTGCCTCTTCGTTCGTGGCCTCGCCGTCCACAAACACCGACAGCAGGAGACGGATGTCCGGACAGTCGCCGCCCTCGGAAGAGCGCACAGAAGCGGAGCCAGCATTAGAAGCAGCCATCGAACAAGCCTGTCTTTCGTATGAAAACGATACCACGGAGAAACGGTCAATGAAGATCACACGCCGCGCGGGGGAGTTCCATTATAAACCCGTTTCACGCCTTTGGACCCGCACAGCCTGAGATTGTTTCAACAAAATTATCGGCGCGCTCCCCGTGTAAAAGAGACCCCTATTTTGCGATACACTGACATCATGGCAGCCACGAATTCACCACCCGATAAGCCCGCTTCCGAGGCGGGCGGCAGTCTGAGCGGGCTGAAGTTCAACTCGACCGGGCGCGACGACACGACTCAGGAGGTGCTGAAGATCCAGCGCGACCCTGGCGCGGGGAGGAAGGCGGCAGCGGTGGTCGCCCTGATCGTCTTTGGGCTTGCCGCCCTCGGTGCGATCTCCTTCCAGCGGTCGGGCCTTAAGCTCGCCGAGGTGTTCAGCGGCGAGTCACACTCCTCCTTCGGGTCGCAGGCAGGGCAGCAGCGCGAAGTCCCGAAGTAAGGACCTCAGGGGTAAGGAGCACGAGATGCCCATCAGCAGCGAACCGTCCGCCGCGGGCCGTGTGGTCTGCGCGCGCTGCGGCGCGAATAATTTTCAGACCCAGGCGGCCTGCTGGAAATGCGGCACGGCACTGACTGCCACCCCTTCGGTCCCGAACGGTTCGCCGCTAGCGCACGCTCCCTTCGCTCCCCCGTTTGCAGCCGCAACCCCTTTGCCGGTAGACCCGGTGGTGGCGACCGCCTCCGCGATTGCGCTCGCGGCCCTTTTTCCCTATATCGCGCTTCCTGTTGGCATCGTTTTCCTGATGCTTGAGGACCGGCGCAAGCTGGAGATCGGGAAGATCACTATTGTTGCCGGACTGATCTTCACTATCGCGCACAGCCTTTTCTTCGCCTGGCTGACAAAGGCGGCCTGGGATCAGGTGCGTGGTTTTCTGCCGAGGGCAAGTGGTGTCGCCGCTCGGATTCAACAGCAGCGGCAGCCAGGGATGACCGAAGAGTTGCCTCCTGGCTTTCCGACACCGTGAGTGGTCACTTGCCTGATACTATCGCCGCGATCGCGACCGGCACCGGGGCCGCAGGAATCGGCATTGTGCGGATCTCAGGCCCCGATGCACTAAGGGTTGGGAGTCGGATCACCGCCAGCGTCCTTGTGGGACACCCTCTACCTCCCAAAAGCCGTCAGCGGTCCCATAGCCTGCGCCGCGTCACCGTGCGGGACCCCGAGACGCGGGAGACGCTCGACGATGCCCTCCTTGCGGTCTTTCGCGCACCTCGCTCCCTGACCGGCGAACACGTGGTCGAGATCCAGGGGCATGGTGGCAGTCTGACCCTGGGCCGAGTTCTTGCCGCCTGTTTCGCCGCCGGGGCACGCGCGGCAAGGCCCGGAGAGTTCACGGAACGGGCGTTCCGGAACGGCAAAATGGATCTGGCACAGGCGGAGGCGGTTGCCGCCCTGGTATCGTCTCAGACAGTCGCCGCCCAGCGGGCTGCCCTGCGCCAGGTATCCGGCGCGCTTTCCCAGGCGGTCCGAACGGCGGCGTCCGCATTGCAGGAAGGGCTTGCCCTGATCGAGGCGAGCATTGACTTTCCCGAAGAGATCGGTGATGCGGACCCTGCCCTGGTGGATGGTTCTCTCCTCCGTGCAGAGGAGACGGTTCAGACGCTTCTGGCCACCGCTTCGTATGGGCGGCGTCTGCGGGAGGGTCTTACCATCGTTCTGGCAGGACGCCCCAACGTCGGTAAATCGTCGCTGCTGAATGCTCTGTCGGGAACGGAGCGAGCTATTGTCACGGAGGTCGCGGGCACCACCAGGGATATCGTGGAGGAGGCGCTGAACTTTGGCGGTCTGCCTGTCCGCGCTTTGGATACCGCCGGAATCCGCCAGACGGATGACCCGGTTGAAACGGTCGGGGTCGCGCGCGCCTGGGAGGCCATCCGCTCCGCCGACGTCGTGATTGCGGTGCTGGACGCGTCCCACTGCCCGCCTGCAGAGGACGACCTGCGCTTCCTCCATTCCCTCGCCGATCAGCCCCAGGTCATTGCGATCAATAAGTCCGACGCCGCCGATAGCCAGGTGCTGCTGCGGTCCCTCAAGGGGGTCGTGGGCAGCCACGTTCCGCTTGTTGCCGTCTCCGCACGAACCGGGGAGGGTCTCACCACCCTTACCGAGGCAGTCAGCCAGACCGCG
>JACMJB010000443.1 GCA_014380815.1 Armatimonadota bacterium | reverse complement strand
GAATTGTCGGATTCCAGAGCGGGATACGCCCGTGAGAGAGCAGTTCGCCGCGCTGGAACTGCAACAGCGGCGTGAAATAAAGGCTGATGTCCCCGAAGAAGAGGGCCTTTTGCCCGAAGATCAGCGGCCAGAACAACAATACAACCACTGCGGCAAGCAGGCCCAGGGCGACGGCGGTTTTAGCGGCGGGTGGAGAAGGCACGAAGAAGCGTAGCACGCGGTTTCTGATGGGTCAAGGGAGCGCAGCGGTAAGGCCAGCTCTCAGGGAACTGGCTGCAGTGAACGCGATCCGGTCGGGCAAAGGTCCAGCAGGACGCAGCGAGGGCACTCCGGGCCACGAAAGTGGCAGACACGCTGACCGTGAAGCATCAATACCTCATGGTTATCGTAGACCTGCTGGGCGTCCCATTCTGGGGGCAATTGGGCGGCAAGCAGAACGTGCGACGGGCCGACACTGACGTTCATCGGGATCAAGCCGAGTCGTTGGACGACCCGGTGGTGGTGGCTGTCAACCGGGAGGGCGACTTTTCGCAGGCGGGAAAAGGACAGAACGGCGGCGCTGGTTTTTGGTCCTACCCCCGGGAGGCGTTCCAGCCAGGCTCGCGCTTCTGCCACCGGAAGATGCTCCAGAAAATCGAGAGCAAGTTCCCCGCGCTCGCTCCTGATCTGGCGCAGGATCGCCTGCAGACGGGGCGCCTTTTGCTCAGGCCAGGTGCAGGGTGCGATCAGCGTCTGGATCTCAGCGGTTTCTGCCTCGCAGACCGCCTCCCAGGTCGGGTACCGCTCACGCAGCTGGCGGAAGGCGCGTCCTGAGTCTGCGTTTTTTGTCCGGTGCGACAGCAGCGAGGATACCAGTTCCGAAAGCGGGTCCAGGTCATGAAAATACCCGATAGGACAATCGTATGCTGCGCAAAGCCGTTCGTGAACTTGAAGCGCTTTTTGCTTCAGGTTCTGGTCGGCGGACACTGAGGGTGCGGGCAAAAGTCGCGTGGACATGGCCCTCTTATACCCCGAAGCCGCTCAGCCTTTTCCAGGCTTTTTGGCGCTCTCTTCCTGGCGCATCTTCGCAAGGGCGGCCTTCTGGTTCTCGCCGATCTTCATCAGTTTCTTCTCCCAGGAGGTCCGGTACGGTTCCAGGACCGTGACCAGCGACTCCGCGACCGCGAGATTGCGGAACCATTTGCGATCCGAGGGGACGATATACCAGGGCGCGTGCGGGGTGGCGCACCTTCCCAGCGCGTCCTCATACGCCGCGGTATAGGCGTCCCACCGTTTGCGTTCCGACCAGTCGCCGGGATTGAGCTTCCAGGCTTTTTCCGGGTCCTCCTCGCGGGCAAGCAGGCGCTCCTCCTGTTCCGATTCTGAGAGGTGAAGGTACAGCTTCACTATCAGGGTCCCGGCGTCAGAGAGCATCTCCTCGAAGCGGTTGATGTGGTCGAAGCGGCGCTCCCACACACTTTGGGGAACCAGTTCGTGGACCCGCGCCACCAGGACATCCTCGTACTGCGAGCGGTTAAAAAAAACGACCTGCCCTTTTTCCGGCGTCTGCTTGTGGATTCGCCACAGGAAGTCGTGGGCAAGCTCCTCAGAGGTCGGCACCTTGAATGAGGCGACCCGGACTCCGACCGGGTTCATCGCCCCGGCGACGGCAGTCAGAGTCCCGTCTTTACCCGATGTGTCCCGCCCCTGGAGCACCACCAGAAGACTGTTCTCCCCCGCCGCGTAGAGCAGTTCCTGCAGGTCTTCAAGTTCCCTGGCGAGCAGCACAAATCGGGCCTCGCCGTCTTCTTTTGTCAGGCCGCCGGTATCGCTCGTCGAAAAGTCACCCAGATTCACCTTGCCCGTTTTTTGGAGTCGCTTCGCCAGCATCGCTTTCTGTATCCTTAGTATCTGACTTGACCGTGATAAAACCCTAGGCGCCTCAAGCCGATATGGATACGGAGCGTGCTGCGGCGCACGCTCCAGGCTTGTTACGGCGGTAACAGAAAAGGGCGGCATCTTTTCTAAAGATGCCGCCCTTTTCCAGCGACTCCCGGACAAGGATTCGAACCTCAGTTTTCAGGGCCAGAACCTGACGTGCTGCCGCTGCACCATCCGGGAACGAAGTGCGACCCGTGCCGCAACCGTTTGATACGGTATCATGCCGCGCTATCCCTGTCAAGCCCGGACGGCTTGACAGAAAGTCCGCCGCCGCGTTAGAATTAACTGTTCATTCAATAGACTTTTGGGAGGATAGCGGCTCGCTATCCTTTTCTTTTTTGCGGGTCACGCTGCGGGCGATACTGTTAGCCGTCACGCAGTCATAGGGAGTTCGAAAGCCGATGGGCGCAGTTGTTGTGGTGGGAACGCATTGGGGTGATGAGGCGAAGGGTAAATTCGTTGACCTGATCGGGCAGGATGCCGAGGTCGTTATCCGCTACGGCGGGGGACCGAACGCCGGGCACACCGTGATTGTTGGCGACCAGACCCACAAGTTCCACCTGGTCCCCTCCGGCATCCTGAACCCCCGTGCCGTCTGCCTTATGGCAGATGGCATGGTGATTGACCCGGAGATTCTTCTCCGCGAGATTGACGAACTGAACCGACGTGGGGTTTCCACGGACGGCCTTAAAATCTCCCACAATGCGCATGTGATCCTGCCCTACCACAAGCGGCTTGACGTGCTGGAAGAGAAGGCAAAAGGGGCCAGGGCGATCGGAACAACCGGTCGCGGGGTCGGTCCCTGTTACGTGGACAAAGCAGCGCGGCTGGGAATCCGGATGTTTGATCTGGCCCAAGGCATCACCCATCTGCGCGAACGGCTGCGCGCAGTTCTTCCCTACAAGAACGATGCGCTGACGAAGCTGTACGGCGAGGAAGCCATGGATCTGGAGACCCTGCTCGCAGTGCTCGCGCCGCTTGCGGAGCGGCTTCGTCCGTTTGTCGCCGATACGACAGCAATCGCGGGCGATGCCGTGGCTGAAGGAAAGCGCATCCTCTTCGAAGGGGCGCAGGCGACTCTGCTGGACATTGACGGCGGCACCTACCCCTATGTGACCTCTTCTCATCCGGTCTCAGGCGGGGCGTGTATCGGTACCGGGGTCCCGCCTACCGCGATTGACCAGGTTCTTGGGGTTGTCAAGGCGTACACGACCCGTGTCGGCGCGGGTACCTTCCCCACGGAACTGCTGGACGAACAGGGTGAGCGGATTCGCGAACGCGGTCACGAGTACGGCACAACCACCGGGCGCGCGCGGCGCTGTGGCTGGCTGGACGGGGTCGCCCTGCGCTATGCCGTGCGCGTGAACGGTCTGACCGGGGTCTGCGTGGGACACCTGGACGTGCTGGCGGGCTTTGACACGATTCGAGTTTGCGTCGGCTATCTGAAGGGCGGCAAGCTGCTGCGGGACTTCCCCGCTGGCGATGTATCGCTTTTGGATGGCTGTGAGCCGGTCTTCGATGAGCTTCCCGGCTGGCCCGAAGAGAGCATCGAGAACGTCGCCCGGTTCGAGGATCTGCCCGTCACCGCGCAGGCCTATGTCCGCAAGGTCGAGGAGATCGCGGGAGTCCCGGCCCGGTTCGTGTCCATCGGTCCCCGCCGCGACCAGACTCTCGTTCCGCCAGGGTCTCCCGCCCCCAGGGCGCTCTTCTCTCTGGGAAGACCCGTGGTCCTGCCGACCCCTGCGGCATCACGCGTGTTATAATCCGTAAAATGATCGGTGCAGCCATGCAGGCTCAGGAGCCGCCATTGATCGCGCTTGTCGGCCCGACAGCGGTAGGCAAGACGGCAGTCGGTATCGCCCTGGCCCGCACCCTTGGAGCCGAGATCCTCAGCGCGGATGCGGTCGCGGTCTACCGGGGGCTGAACATCGGCGCTGCCAAGCCGGACCATCACGAGCGGGCACAGGCAGTGTTTCATCTGCTGGACCTGGTCGCACCCGATGAGGACTTTACGCTCGCCGAGTTCGAGCGCCTGGGAAGCGAGGCCGTCGCAGCGGTTCGGGAACGGGGCAGGATCCCGCTCCTGGTGGGGGGGACCGGGCTGTACGTTCGCGCTCTCACGGCAACGCTGACCGTGCCGAATGTGCCGCCACAGACCGCGTTTCGCGAGAGGCTTTGGGCCGAGGCCGAGGGGCGGGGGACCCCGTTTCTACATGCTCGCCTTGCCGGGGTTGACCCGGTATCGGCGGAAAAGATCCATTTTGGGGACCGCAAGCGAATTATACGGGCGCTCGAAGTATATGAGATAACCGGACAGCCGATGTCTGCATTCCACACGCCCGAGGGGGTGCAGGGCGTCCCGCGACCGAACACGCTGATTTTCGGGTTGGAGGCCGAGCGCCCTGCCCTCTATCAGCGCATCGAGGAGCGGGTGGACGCGATGATGGCAGCAGGTTTCGTCGAGGAGGTGCGCGCACTGTGGGCGGCAGGGTACGGACCCAGTCTTAAAAGCATGCAAAGCCTTGGCTATCGGCACCTGCTGCAGCATTTGGTGGAAGGGCAGCCGTTAATCGAGTCGGTGGCGGAACTCAAGCGCGATACGCGTCGGTACGCTAAGAGACAGATCTCCTGGTTCAAGGCTGATCCCATGGTTCACTGGCTCCGTGCGCCAGAAAAAAACGTGACAGCGGAGGCGGTAGCCGCTGTCATTTCCGGGCAAGTCAATAGGTAAAAAAAGTCACCGCCAGGGAAGGATACGTCGAATGAACAAAGCATCGGCGAACTCACAGGACCTGTTTTTAAATCAGGTCCGCAAGGAAAACATTCCGGTTACCGTCTATCTGATCAACAGCGTGCAGCTGAGAGGCCATGTGCGCGGCTTCGACACATTCACGATTCTACTGGAGTCGCCGGGACGCCCTACGCAGCTTGTCTACAAAAGTGCGGTCACCAGCATTGTTCCCATGCGTCCGGTGCGTCTGCATGATCCGTCCGCGGATGCGGCGCGAGCGGGGGGTCTGTCCAGCGAATCGGGGGACGAGAGCGCGGCGGAAGCCGCCGTCACTGCCTGAGTAGTGAGTTTATAATAACCCTTATGGAACTGCAATTTACCAAGATGCAGGGCATCGGCAACGACTTCGTCGTTGCCGATTGCCTTATCGGTGGCGCTCTATCAGAGGACACCCTTCAGTCGGCCTCGAAGTTTCTCTGCGACCGCAAATTCGGGATCGGCGGCGATGGCGTTCTTCTGGTCCTGCCCTCGAATGGCGCCGACTACAAGATGCGGATGTTCAACCCGGACGGCACGGAAGCGGAGATGTGCGGCAACGGGATCCGGTGCTTCGCTAAATTCGTCTACGATCGCGGTTACACGAATAAGACCGTGATCACGGTCGAAACGCTGGGCGGCGTCAAGTCCCTTGCGCTCCGGGTCCAGGACGGTGCCGTGGATCAGGTCAAGGTGGATATGGGTGCTCCTGGCCTGGAACGCGCGGATCTGCCGATGACGGGCGAAGCGGGGACCGCGCTGGCGCAGCCGGTCAAGGTTACCGGGGCATCTGTCCTAGTTACCGGGGTCTCGATCGGCAACCCACATATCGTCTACTATCGGTCTCCGGCTACGGATGAGAGTGTCAATCATCTTGGCCCTCTGCTGGAGAAGCACCCCCTGTTTCCCCGCCGCACCAACGTCCACGAGGTCGAGGTGCTTTCCCGCCGCGAGATCAAGATGCTGACCTGGGAGCGCGGTGCGGGCCGAACGCTCGCCTGTGGGACCGGAGCGTGTGCCTGCGTGGTCGCTTCCGTGCTGAACGACCTCACCGATCGGTCTGTGATGGCCCACCTTCCCGGTGGCGATCTTCTGATCGAGTGGTCGGAAGAGGACAACCACGTTTATATGACCGGAACCGCGACGGAAGTGTTTACCGGGGCAATCAGCCTGCCAAGTTAACGTATCTAAACAATTTATGCGTAATTTACGCATCTCATTGCTGAGAACGCATCACTTCCTCTTGAAAGAGGATGACATTTAGAGAACACGCGCCTGCTTTTGCTACGCAATAACAAAATCTGGTACCTCTATGTCAAAGTCAATTCCTTAGGAGGTGGGTATGTGTTTGCCATCACTGTTAATACCTAACTCAACGAGGGTAACGGCCGTACTGGTAGGTTGTTGTCTTCTTTTAGCGTCAAGCGTAGCGTGTTTTGCACAGCAGGAAGCCGCTCGCCCGCCAGATGTGGAAGTAAGTAAAGCTAGTGTTGCGCTGTTGAACACAGAACTAAAGCTCCGTAAAAAAACAGTGATGGTAGGTGAACCGATTGTAGTAGAGTTTTCGTTCACCAATATCGCCGCGAGGTCATCTACCCTTCCGACGGAACCGCAGAAGAGCCTCACGCTTTTGTTACGCTTTGTTTGAAAACATCAAAAGGTGATGTCATAGTACGCGAACAGAAACGGAACACCAAGCCCACTCAAGAAGGTATTCAGCCAAACCAGTGGCGGATCGAACCGAGTAAATCTCAATCCGGTGCTTTTGTGATCCCATATCGCATCATGCCAACGACGCCGGGCCGCTATTTGCTACATGTCTCTGTCAATTTGCCTTACCGCCTCGAACAAACAGATCGGGAGCGCGTCCAGAAAGCCGAAATCGAACCAGCTATTGACGTCATCCCCGGCAGTGACAAAGAACTGCGAACGCTTGCGGAAACCCTGCGCAAGAATACTGCCAAGTCCGACAAGGAGAGTGTGCTTGCTGTCAGATCGCTGATGCAGATGCCCTATAAAGCCGCCGCACCGCAGTGGGATTCTATAGCGGCTGCACCATCTCCCTACACAAACAAACTGCAAGCCTTCGTAGATGAGTTGCGCATTCGGCAGGACCCAATAGCCGTGACATTACTGGCCTGGATGTGGGATACCACTGGCTACAAGGAAGACAGCCCACTTGGAGCCATACTCTACGGGGAAAGCAGCCAGGTGAGAGTCAAAGGAAGTATGGCTCAAAGCGCATTAACTTATTTGTATCCGCGCGGCAACAGCGCGATGAAATCTCGCATTCGGGAGATTTTCCTGTCTCACAACAAACAAAGTGAGGTGGAACTACTGCCTGAATCGGTGGATAAGGAACGGAAGTATCAAGACGTCAGTTGACTGATTCGATAGATGTAGGTCAAGTTGTCGGGGGTGTTCCACTAAAGGTTGGAATACCCCCGACTTTTTGGCAAGCCGTGCCGTCCGTGCCTGCAAATGATAAAATTCGGCACAGTTCACCGACTGAAAAACGACTAACACGAAGGGAATCGAATCATGCCAATTCGTCTTACGCCCGGACAGCTTGTCCGGCAGTACACCGGCGACGAAAGTATCGCCACCCGCAACAACCTTTTAGGAGCAACACTATCGTGACCACCGTGCAGCGTGCCAAGAGGCTCGACCTCATCCCCCCCTATCTTTTCGGCGAGATCGCCGCCGCCAAGCGAAAAGCCATCGCTGAGGGCCGCGACCTGATTGACCTTGGCATCGGCGACCCCGATCAGCCCACCCCCGCACCCGTCATCGAAAAACTCGCCCAGTTCGCCCGAAACCCCGAAACCCATCGCTACGATGAAAGCAGCGCCGGAGATCCCCAGTTCCTCCATGCCTGCGCCACCTGGTTCCAAAAGCGCTTTGGCGTCACCCTGGACCCCGATACCGAACTGCTGCTGCTCATCGGCTCCAAAGAGGGGTTGGCCCACCTGTGCTGGGCTTATGTGGATCCCGGCGATTACACGCTGGTCCCCGACCCCGCTTACACCGTTCCCAAAGTCAATACTTTGCTGGCGGGCGGCACTCCTTACCCCCTGCCGCTTACCGCCGAAAATAAGTTCCTGCCCGATCTGTCGGCGATCCCCACCGACGTGGCCCGCAAGGCCAAGATCCTGTTCCTCAATTATCCCCACAACCCCACCGGCGCGGTCGCGACCCCCGAGTTTTTCGCCGAGGCGGTGCGGTTCGCGCGCGAGTACGACCTACTGATCTGCCAGGACTGCGCCTACTCCGAGGTGGGGTACGAGGGCTACCAAGCCCCTTCGATCCTGCAGACTCCCGGCGCGCGCGAGGTCGCTATCGAGACCCACTCGCTGTCCAAGACGCTCAACATGACGGGCTGGCGTATCGGGTTCGCAGCGGGCAACGCGGATGCCATCGCCGCGCTGAACAAGATCAAGAGCAACGTGGACAGCAAGCAGTTCGCGGCGATTGACCGCGCGGCGGGCTGGGCGCTGCTACAGGCGCACCAGGCAAATCAAACAGATCAGGCGGGCCAGGCAGACCAGGCCGATATGGGTGCGGACATGGGCATGGGTGCTACCTTCGCACTGTACCAGCGCCGTCGGGATCTTCTGGTGGAGGGCCTCAACGGCCTTGGCTGGCGTTTGGAGAAGCCGCAGGCGGCGTTTTATGTGTGGCTTCCCTGTCCTCCGGGGTACACGTCGCGGACGTTTGCCACAGCGCTTCTAGAGCAGGCGGGGGTGCTGGTGATCCCGGGTCTTGGCTACGGGGAGCACGGGGACGGGTATGTGCGCCTGTCGCTGACGGTGCCGGACGACAAAGCGGGCGAGCGCGTCCAGGAGGCGGTGGACCGGATCAAAAAGCATATCCCCATTCGCTGGTAGAATAGGCAGGCCAGCGAAACACGTTGGCAGACTGCTGCAACGGGCGCGGGCATCGGACCCGCGCCCGTTTTTTGTGACAAAATGGACTCACCATCGCCCTCCAATCTGGCGAAAGTTCCGGCGATAGGCTTGCTGCTTGTCGCGATTGCCTCCGTGCAGGCTGGGGCGGCTCTTGCCGTCGGTCTCTTTCGGACTCTTGGCCCGCTCGGCACTGTTTCGCTGCGAGTGACCCTCGCGGCGGCGATCCTGCTGCTGGCATGGCGGCCCCGATTCGACCGGGAAGTGCGCTCCTCTCTGCCCCTTCTGATCCTTTTTGGTCTGTCTATCGCGGGGATGAATTGGTGCATCTACGAGGCGATCGCGCGGATCCCGCTGGGAATCGCCGTGACTATCGAGTTTGCCGGGCCACTCGCGGTTGCCGTAGCGACCTCGCGCCGGAGCAGGGACTTTGTCTGGATCGGATTTGCGGTGGCAGGAATCGCATTGCTGACACCGCTGACCGGGGGACGTCTCGATCTTCTCGGGGTGATTCTGGCGCTTCTAGCGGGCGCATGCTGGGGGGCCTATTCGCTGCTTGGGGCAAAGGTCGGGCGGGTGTTCCCGGGCGGGGCGGGCCTTGCGATTGGGATCGCAATCGCCGCTCTGGCGCTGTTGCCGTTCGGTGCCTGGACGGCGGGCAGGGCACTCTGGAATCACCCCTCCCTGCTGGGGGTCGGACTGGTCGTCGCGCTTGCTTCGACGGTCATTCCGTTCTCGCTGGAGTTCGAAGCCCTGCGCCGACTCCCCGCACGAACCTACGGTGTGCTGGTCAGCCTGGACCCGGCTGCCGCGGCAGTCGCGGGACTGCTGATTCTTCATCAGATGCCGACACTGCGTACCTTCGCGGCGATCGCCTGCGTTTCCGTGGCAGCAGCGGGTGTCACCCTGACGGCACAGCGTGATTCCAGGCAAAGCGCGCCGCGCTAATCTGGGTCTCCAGATCCCCGGCGTCCGCGTGACGGAATTGCCCCAAACGCCGTACAATGAGGGAGACGATGATGCCCCCGACGATGTCTTCAAATCCAGCTCCCCCATTTTCAGCTTGCCGGTTCAGGAGGCGAGCCTCATGAGGCGTCTCGGAAGCTCCTCGGGGCTTAAAAGCGTCGTGATCACCGTCGCTTTTATCTTTTTGTTCATTGTAGCCGTGCTGCTCGACCTCCAATACCTGTATTTGATGGCGGTCACGCTCGCGGTTTTGCCGCTTGCCTCGTATGGGATCGCTGCCTTCTTCACCGCGCGTTTCGCCGCGAATCGCCTTCACCCGACGACGGTACCGGAGGGTAAGCGGTCCCCGATCCTGCTGGAGATCCGGACACAGGGCGGTCTTCCTCAGGCGGCGCTCCGGGTGGCGGATGTGGTGCCACCGGATCTTGCGCCCGGGGGGGATGCGGCGGTGTTCCGGACGACACGACCGCCAGACACCTGGGACGGGGTTTCCGGCGAGCAAACATACTTCATCGAGGCGCAGCGGCGGGGCGTGTTTCCCCTTGGCCCAGTCAAGGTCGAAACGACCGACCCGCTGGGCCTGTTTGTTTTCACGACTACGGTGGACGCCCACACGGAGATCGTCGTTCATCCCGAACCGCTTTTTGCTCGCGACCGCTCTATCGGTGGCGAGGGCAGTTACGGCATCCGAGAGCGGGATGGAAAGACACGCAAGGGACAAGGAATGGATTTCCACGGCGTTCGGGAGTACCAGCCGGGCGATGAGTTGCGGCGAGTGCACTGGCGGACGACCGCGCGAACCGGCAAGCTCGCGGTGGTGGAGTTTGAACGAGCGTACCAGCAGAATATCGTGATCGCCCTGGACCTTGCGAGAGGCACGGAGCACGGCAAGGACCGGGAAACAACGCTGGAGTATGCGATCAAAGTGGCAGCGACCCTTGCGGACCGTACCCTCAAGGCGGGGGGCGGCGTGACTCTCATCACTCAGAGCGCCCGTGCAACCGTGCGGCCACGCGAGGGGGACCCGGAAGCGGCGCGGTTTCAGCTCTTTGATCTCATGGCACGAGCCAAAGCGGAGGCGGAGACTTCGCTGGCAACAAGCCTTCAGGCGGCCCGTTTCGGCGAGGGAATGCATTATGCCGTCCTGACCAGCGGCGGGGACAGCCATTTGACCGCGTACCTTGCGAATCGCGTCATGCACGGGGACAGTGTCCGTATCTATTTTTTTGAGCCGACCAGCTTCGGCGGGCCGCGCGTCACCAGTCCCGCGGTGGTGGGCGGCGAGCTTCGCGTGATCGAGCACAAGGATTCGCCCTGGGCGGAGGGAGGGAGGCAGCTTGAGTACCTACTTCGGGAAACCGAATAACCGCGATACGACCGACGCATCCGCGCGGCGGCCCGCCGAGAAGTATGTGTCGGTCCCCCTGTACATCGGCGGGGCGATCACACAGATCGCCGGGCTGATGGCGGTCGCCTACCAGATCGCCGACCCCGCCTGGACCTTTGCCTGGTTTACGATCCTCCTGACGATCCTGGGTCTGGGGACCTCCTATACACTTCGCCGTGTCGGGGCGCCCACACGGCTGGTAAAAATGGGGGGTGCGCTCCTCGCGGTCGTTTTCATCTATGCACTCCGGAACGGCGGCGTCTTCGGAGCGATCGTGCCCGCCGAGGTCCTCGGCTCCCAGGAGATGCTTCTGGTCTCTGCGCTCGCCTTCACAGCGACCTTCTGCTCGTTTCTGCTTGTCTCCGATGAGTCCGTCGTGTTTACCTGCGTCTGGTCCATCGCCATCATTGGCCTGACCGGAACCGTGAACATCAACCGGGAGCTAATCTATTGTTTTGTCGTCTTCCTGATGGCGGCCTCGTTTCTGCTGGTGCATCAGAATGGGCTTTCCAGCGGGGTGGACACCTTTGGGGTACGCCGCTTCTCCGCGCGTTCCGAATCTGATCTACCGGAGGACGAGATCGCCCATGCGGCCTATGAGCTGCAGTCCGAAACCGTCCGTCCCCGCACGATCCTCGCCGCCCGCGCCCCGCGCCCACCCTGGAAGCTGATCCAGACCCAGCTGACGATGGCAGGCGCTGCCTGGGCCGCGGCGCTGCTGATCGGCTTTGTGGTGGCGATCCCGGTGCAGATGATCGGGCGGAATCTGTCGCTCGCAACCATTATCCAGCGGCTCCGCGTTCCTGCTGCAGCAAGCGCCGTCGCGCGTCGTGTCGGCGGCCCTCAGCGTCTGAACTTCGAGAACCTGCCGCAGTTCCAGGTGGGTCTTGGCCCGCTTGAAGACGACCCGACTGAAAAGATGACCGTTTACAGCGACCGACCCAGCTACTGGCGCGGACGGATCTTCGATCGTTACAACGGGAAAGGCTGGGTCAACAGTCTGGTCTTCACCCAGTCCCGCTTCGGTCAGGACTCACGTTCCGGACCTCGTCTCGACCCGGAGCCGAACACGCCCCCCAACCGCGAAAAGTTCAATCTTTTCGTGCTCTCGAAGGAGGGGCAGCCAAAACGTCAAAAGACGTTACGGCAGACGAACCGATTCCATATCAACTCCGGATCGTTCTCGCCGCTTTACCATGCAGCGGAGCCGGTTCAGGTCCTTGCCCCCGCGACCGTTTTGATCGCCCGCTCCGACAACACGATGGGGACTCGCTTCGTGAGCGGCTATGATTACGAAGTCATCTCCGAGATCCCGGATGTTTCCCCCCGAGATCTCCGGACCTCCGGGACAGATTATCCTCGCGAGGTTCGTCTGCAGTATCTGTACTCACAAGACGACAATGGGGTGCTTCGGCAGCTTGCCGATGAGGCGACCAAAGGGGTGCCGAATACACCGTATGACCGGGCAGAAGCGGTACGCCGATTTGTTGCCCAGCAGTGCACGTACACCCTGGAGGCGCGTCCGGTACCGGCCAGCGAGGACGCTGCCGAGTTCTTTCTGACCGAGTCGAAAGAAGGTTACTGCGATCTGTATGCGACCGCGACGACGCTTCTGTGCCGCTTCGCGGGGATTCCGGCCCGAACCGTGACCGGGTTTGCCCCGGGTACCCCCTCTGAGGAAGACCCGCGCAAGTATGTGCTGCGCGGCTCCGACCAGCATGCCTGGACCGAGGTTTACTTCGCGGGGTATGGCTGGGTTCCCTTCGATGCGACGCAGGACACGAACGGGACTATCGTGCCCCCCCGAACGCCGGAGCCGGTGAAAAAACCATCGCTGTGGGAGCGTCTGCTGTCCGCCGGTATGCTGCCCAGTCTTTTGATGCTGACGGGGATTGTTGGCGTGAGCTACGTTCTGGTTTCCGAAGCGATGACGCGTCTGCTTCCGGGACGAAGACGGGTCCAGCGGACTCGCCGCCGAAATGCCGACGTCGTGACCCAGCGTTATGCACAGACCGTTCGCGCGGTGGCTCGCCACGCCGACCTGCCTTTCGCGGAATCCATGACCCCCGGTGAGTTTGAACGTGAGGTGCGGTTGCGTTTGGGGAACGGGGTCGCGGATGCCCTTCATCCCCTCACAACCGCGGTGGAGAACTCCTCTTACGGTCCCACCATGACCCGCAGCGCGGAGTTGGCTTCGGTGAAGGCCTCACAGCAGGCGGTGAAGGCCGCCCTGCGCTCCGTTCCGCGCTATCGCCCTGCAAAACCGTCCTTGAAACAGGAGAGGCCCGATGTCCCCACTCCCGCGCACCGGTAAGGCCCCCGCCAGGCCAGGGGCGAAGTCTACGCACCCCACCGGTACTCCCGGGGCGGCTCGCGTGTTTCTCCTTACCGGCGCGGAATCAAGCCGGAAGATCGGAGAAGCACAGGCACTGGTGACCGCCCACGCCGATGCGGAGTTCGTGGATTTCGATGTAGAGACCATGAACGGGGCGATCACGACAGCAGATCGTGTTCTCGGCGGCGTGGCGACCTACCCACTGGGAACCGGAAAGCGCGTCGTTCTGGTCAAAGACTCCCACCAGATGGAATTGGAGGAGCAGAAACGGCTCGCTGCAGGTCTCGCGAGCATTCCTGCAGCCGGGCTGCTGATCCTTCATACCGGTACGCCGATCACCGAGGAGGGGAAGATCCGGCGGCAAAGCGTGGTGGTATCTGAACTGGTGAACGCCGTGAAGAAAGTCGGCCAGATCCTTGACTTTGCCGCGCCAAAGGCCGATGACCTTCGCGGCTGGCTCATTCAGGAGGCAAGGGCGCTGGGGAAGACGCTCGCCCCCGACGCCCTTGCCCAGCTTGCCCAACTACCCAGTGAAGATATCAGCCGGATCGGCACCGAACTTGCCAAGGCGGCAGCGCACGCCGGGGACGATCCAGTGATCAGCGGCGCGGACATCGAGGCGACGCTCAGCCGCGGGGCCGACGATGTTATCTTCAAGCTTTGTGACGCGGTCGGGATGCGCCGGACTCAGGAAGCGCTGGGATATGTCTCCACGCTGTTTCGCGGCGGTCAGCGCCCGGAAGCCGTCGCGCCCCGCGCTCTGGTATTGCTGGCCCGCCAGATCCGCCTGCTGGCGCAGTTTCGCTACCTGGGGGAACGGAAGATGGCGGGGCGAGGCGCTGGCCCGGTTTCGCCGGAGGTCATGGCGCTTCTGCCGGGTGATGGCGCGGGCGGCATGATGACGAATCCCCGTACCGCATGGATGGCGGATAAGTACGTCGGACAGGCCAGAAACTTCTCCGGCGGCGAACTCGCGACTTGTATGGAGCGGCTTCTCCAGGCCGACCTTGCCCTCAAGGGGGTGGTTCCAGGCGGCGATGACCCCCGGATGGTCATGCAACGGCTGGTCGTGGAGCTTTGCTGAACGCCGCGTTATTTTGCGCTGCCCGCGACAAAGCAAACCCCGCTGAGTTCCTCAGCGGGGTTTGCTTTGTCGCGAACGACGGAAACGCTCAGGCAGCCGCGACAGTCACCTTAGCAGCGCGGCTCATCAGACGGGACTTGCGGCGCGCGGCGGCATTCTTGTGGATGATACCGCGCTTCGCGGCCTTGTCCAGAACACTGATGGTCTGTGACAGCAGATCGGCGAGTCCCGTATCGCTTCCTGCGATGGCGGTGTTCGTCTTTTTCATGAACGTCTTGATGCGGCTCTTGGTCGCCTGGTTGCGGAGATGGTTCTTCCGGGAGCGAAGGACATCCTTCTTTACGGACTTGATGTTGGGCACGGGGTTTTGATCCTTTTTCTAAAATATAACAACGGGTTCGTTTATCTTGTTTGAGACGCGGAAAGCGCCTGCGTCACGGCTCCGACGGCACTTGGCGTGATTGCCCCATCTGCCTGGGCGGGAACGACCAGCCGACCGTTGATGCTGATCCCTTCCGGTGTGGCCGGGAGTTCATCCGTATTGACCACTTTGATGCGCGCCCGGTCCCCCACGGCTTTCTGCAGCGTATCTACCGCCACCGAAACTTTCGACGGGTCCGACTGCACTTCGGGGGTCCAGGAGAAGCCGACGACAACTTCCTGTTTTGCATCCGCCGACCCCAGAACACTGCTCTCTCCAAGACGGACCAGCGCGTTCTGGGTGTTCGCGGACCCACTGTCCGCGGCAGCGGCGGTAGGTGCCGCGGAAGGCACGGTGGGCGTCGCAGACGGCTGCGACGCTTTCTCTCTTTCCCGCGCCTCCGCCTGCAGTTGCGCATCCGTCTTCGGGGTGATGCGGCTCGACATTATGTTCAATCCGACGATACCGGCGAGCGCGCACCCAATGAGCGCGACCACGACCGGAGAAGTCGAGGGACGCGAAACATTCGTCATGCCGCCTCCGGAAGTCCCAGAGCACGAAGCTGTTCGCCGGAACCGTCCCCTGCCTCCAGTATGCGGCGACGGACCTCCTCTACCGGCATCTGGGACCGAGAGACCGCTTCCTGGAGAAAAGCCGCGCGATCCTTGGATGTCAGCAGATCCAGCGTCGAGATTCCGAGCGCATCCGAGAGCGCGGCAAGCGCGGGCGAGAGGTTGTTGATCTCGTCCTCGGCGCGCGCGCGGAGCATCCCCCGCGCGAACTGCAGTTCGCGAATCGCCTGTTCGACCGGCGCATTAAGGACGCCGTACTCGTTCACCTTTTCCTGAACCGCTCCCGCGATGTCGTTCGACAGCATCGTTTTCCGCTTACCGTTTCCTCACTCGCCGCCAGTAAAAACAAAAGCGTCCGCTTTGCTGCAAGGCAGCAGCGCAGGCAACGCCATCGGATAGTATATCCCGCAAAGTCTAGGTCGTCAAATCGTCATTTGAACGACGGGAGGATAATCCCGCGCAGGATGATCTTCTGTGCCAAAAGGAAAACAACCAGGGTCGGCAGCGCGGCGAGTGTCAAAGCGGCCATGATGACATACTGCGGCGCGCTCCCCTGCAGGTTGTAAAGATATACCATCAGGGTCCACATCTTCTGGTCCTGACACACCACCAGGGCGAACAGAAACGCCCCGTAGGCGGCGGTGAAAGCATTTAGCGCGATCACCGAGAAGATCGGCATCGAGAGCGGGATCGTGATTCGCCGAAACATGCCGACCTCGGTCGCCCCGTCCAGGATCCCCGCCTCGTACAGCTCTTTAGGAAGGCTGTCGAAAAAACCCTTGAGCAGAAAGATCGAGAAGCCCGAAGCCACGCCCGGAAGGATCAGCGCCCAGAACGTATTCAGCAGATGCAGGTCCCGCAGGAGCAGAAAGTTCGGGATCATAGCGACCTCCGCGGGAAAAGCCATGGTCGCCAGAAGAAACAGCAGGACCTTGTAGGTGTAGGGCAGCGGGTAACGCGACAGGGCGTACGCACACAGCGGGTTTATGATCACGGCTCCGAGCACGGCAAGCACACAGAACAGAACCGTGTTCAGCGCAGCGCGTCCGTTCGCCGTGATATAGGTAAAGACCCAGCGGAAGTTGCGGGTCGCGAACTCGCTTCGGAGCGAGGCGGCGTTCGCGCGGGTGTAGTTCCAGTCCGCCGCCGCCTGAGGCGGCTGTGCGTCCCCCCAGGTCTTCCAGTTGGTTCCAAAGGCGGTGTTTGCCGCCGCCACAGTTTTGTAATTTGCCCCGAGGGCCTGCCGCCAGCGGTTTTCCGGGGAGTCCGCCGAAAGGGCGGCAAGTGGGATCTCTCGGGCGATAAACTCCATCCAGTCTGTTCGCACCGGTCCGGCATCCGGAACAGTCGCAGGGATCCGGGCCGTTCGGGCATCGGCTCGACCACGCCGGGTCAAGAACGCGCGCCAAGCGGGCAGTGCTTGCTCCGTCTGGATACCCAGCATCCTCAGGGGAAATTTAGTGCGCAGAAAGGATTCCCAGTCGCCGCGCTCTTTGCCGCTCGGCAGGGTTCGCGCCAGGGTGATCTGGTTCCAGTCGGTGAACGAGGCTCCCCAGGCGGCATTGAGCTTGGGAAGGCTGTCTTCATAGATATTCTGGCGAAGGTAGGTCCGGTAGATCGGGTCCGCGGTGGTGACCACCTGAAAAGAGGCAGGAAGGGTCGCCTTGAACGCCTGCCAGTCCTTTGCCTTCGGGGTCGCATCGGGCACCCATTCGCGCAGCTTGGTCCGTTCGAACGGCGGAGTCACGCCTCCGAAGCCGGGCGGATTGGTGTTCTCCTCGGTCCAGGCTTCGTTCAGTGCATAAATATCCCCGTTGAAGTGCTGTGCCAGGTGGGCGCGGTACAGGATCAGCAGCCGGGACGGCGCGGCATCGTGCTCGCCAAATCCCGCCGATTTGAAAGTGTCGGAAGAGAGCGTCGCGGAGAACGCGGACCAGTCCGCGATCAGTGCCTTCGTGCCCGAAGTGTCGGAGCCGACCGGGGGCGTAACGGTCGCGGGAGACACATAATCGGTGTTATGGGCGGCATTGATCGTGTCCAGATTCCCCGCATACCGGTCCTCGACATACTTCACGAAAAGCGTGGAGTCATCGCGAAGGTACGGGGGAAGAAGCGTCCGCGGCGTGAACTCGTTGTAGTCCACCTGGCTTTTCATCGCCGTGGAAACCATCAGGAGAAACGGGTAAACTGTTGTGAGCGCACCCAGAATCAGGACAAAATACAGCGCGCCAAGACCGGTCCGCACTCTCCAGGAACTTCGTCCGACTTTCGCGATGTGGCTCACAGCGGCGTCCTATGCCCCGCTTTTCTTCGCACTGCGGGCGCGCTCCGCCAGGAACGCCTCTTCAGCGGCGGCAAGCTGGCTTTCCGAAAGCCGCTTCACGCTGCTGTCCGTGCCGGACTCCCCAGCCTCCGGCGTTTCCGTCGCCACCGCGACATCGCTCTCGCCGGTCAGCGGATCAATCGCAGCGATAGACTTGGCCCCCTCTTTTGCCGCCGCCGAGGTTTTACCAGCAGGCACGGCAGGGGTCGGGGCGGGCGCGACATTGGGGTCGAAGGGCTTGAGATCGGCGGCGGAAACCAGAATGGCATAGTTCAGGCCGAACTCTTTTTCCCGCGAGGACATGCGGTTCTTTGCCTCTTCGGAAAGCCCATCCAGCCACTTCAGCCGCATCGCCTTTTCACCGGCCTCATGCCGCTCACGGACTTCGCCGGGGAGCGAGTCCCGGTTCACCAACACAGATGCCTCTTCGCCGTATAGCTTCAAAATCGTGCCGTGAAGGTTTCCGTAGTGGCCGTAATACAGGCCGCTCTTGATGTCCGCAGTTGTTTGGTCGCGTGCGATGACCTGGACCGGGTCGCCATTTTTAAGGATAGCTACCGCCGGGGTTTTTGCGGCCGAAGCCGAGGATGTTGCCATAGTGCTTTTCAGAGGAACGCGGCTTCCGGCGCCGGGGCGCGGAGAAATCGGTGATGCTGTCCAGTGTACGACAAACACTTGTTTTTGTCAACGCGCCACGCCGTTTTAGCAGAAGGGCTGCCTGTGCTATAGTGTCCCTGATGACACCGAAACAGATTGAATCAACCCCGCAATTTATGAACACGAATTCAAGCGCAACTGCCCCCAACCAAAACGGGACCGCGAGATCAGGAGATTCCCACGCGGCCCCGCAGGATTGGCGCAAGCAGGCCATAGATGCCGCCCTTACCTGCCGCGCGGACGACGGCTCACCGGAGTACCTGCTGCTTCAGGCCGTGCGACAGCATCTGCCGGACCACGCGACTCATCAGGTGGACGAACACCGCCGAAAGACCCTCGCGGCTTTTGAGCGCCTGCTGACCGACTTTACCCCGCTGATCGCGCCCGCCTTCGGGCGTGGCAACGACGCCGCCGATGAATCCGAGGAAAAAGCGCAGCCGCTGTATGGCTGGTGGACCGGTAGGCGCGGAGGCCAGATCTTTGAGGTAGCGCTTGCGCCGGGAGCTTATCGTGATGGCGAGTGGGTGGTCGTGGGACCGCGCCACGAGGCGGTCAAGGAGCTGATCGAAGCGGCGATCGGCGATGCCCGCGAAGCCGCCTGCCGCTGCATCCGCTATTCGAACGGCGACTGGTACGACGCCCCGGAGATGGAAGCCGAGGTGGGCCGGATCGCCTGGGAGGACATCATCTTGCCTCGTGAGACCATCACGGACATTCGGCGCAACATCGCCGCCTTCTTCGAGCAGAAGGAGATTTTTCACCGGCTAGGATTTGCCTGGCGTCGGGGTATTCTGCTGGTCGGGCCGCCTGGAACGGGAAAGACCATGGTCTGCAAAGCGGCGGCCTCCTCCTTCACCGACGTTCCATTTTTGTATGTTCGGGACCTGAACAGCGACCGGGATGCTCTGGTGGAGGTCTTCAGCCGTGCGCGTCGCCTTGCCCCGTGTATCCTGGCCTTTGAGGACATTGACGGCCTCGTCGGCAAGCACAACCGCAGCACGTTTTTGAACGAGCTGGACGGTTTCAAGAACAACGATGGCCTGCTGATTATCGCGTCGTCCAATCATCCAGAACAGATTGATGAAGCCCTCCTGAAGCGCCCTTCCCGCTTCGACCGGGTCTATCATATCGGCCTGCCGGGCGCGGATGAGCGGACGGCATATGCCCGCAAGCTGCTCGATAAGATCGCCCTGCAGGCGACACGAGCGACGAGCTTCGACACCGACGCTCTGGCGGCTCGTGTCGCCGCGGCGACCGAGGGCTTCACGCCCGCGTTTCTGAAAGAGGCGCTGCTGTCCGCGCTGCTTCAGCAGGCGCAAGAGGGTCATACGGACCTTGACGATGCCTTCAGCGAGGCGGCGATGGCGCAGATCGAGGCGTTGCGGAAGTACCTGAAGAAGGCCAAAAACCCCGCCGCCCTTGCGGATCTCGTCGGATCGTCCGGCAGCGAAATCGGGTTCCGGGCGCATTGATTCGGTGAGATCGTCCCGCGTCCGCCTTGCCTACCGGTTTAGCAGTGGCACGACAAAGTACTGCAGATAGTAGTAGGCAAGCGGCGCGGTGAACAGAAGCGAATCGAAGCGGTCCAGAATCCCGCCGTGTCCGGGCAGTACCATGCCAAAGTCCTTGACCCCGATGTCGCGCTTCAGGGCGGACTCGCAAAGGTCACCGACCTGCCCCAGTATGCCGATCAGCGGCCCCAGGACCGCGCAATGCCACCAGGGAAGCCCGATCCAAGTCCCCCAGACCATCGAAACCAACGTCGCCGCGAGAATCCCCCCGACGGCTCCCTCAATGGTTTTGTTGGGCGAAAGACGCGGGGCAAGCTTGTGCCGCCCCAGTCGCATGCCGACAAAGTAGGCCCCGGCATCCGTGCTCCAGGTCACGGCGAAAACGTAGAGGACGGTCCAGGCGCCACGGGTAGACTCCGGGAGCGGCAGGCCGAAGAAGCTCAGGTTCAATTCGCCGGGGATGGAGCGCAGAAAGATCAGGTACGAGAAAAGCCAGCCGACATAGACAACGCCGAAGAAGGTGACGCCGATATTGGCGATCGGTTCTTTCTCGTGGCTGGCAACCTCGTAGATCAGTGTGCCCACCACCAGGACCGCGATCAGGGCCGGCAGAAATGCGGTCACCCGGTTCCGGGAAACGTTCCAGGCGGCAAACTGAAGAAGCGTGATGGCGATCAAAGCAAGCGCCTCGTTGGGCTGGAACCCGCGCAGGCGCAGCCCTCGAAAGTATTCCAGCGCACCGACCATCGCACAAACGCTGACCGCGAAGGTGAACGGAAGCGCGGGAAAGCGCGGAGAGCCTTCGGCAAAGACCAGGAGCAGCAGCAACGGAATCCCGATCAGCGATGACAGCAGGCGCACCAGAAGACCCGGCGGCATCGTCTCGGTCGCTCGGCGGGCAAGCTCCTGCGCCTCCAGGGCACGGGCACGAGCAAGATCCACGGCGCGCTCCTGCGCCTCGCGGACCCGCTCCTGGGTCTCCCGCATCCGGCCCTGCGTATCGCGGGCGAGGCCGCCTGCTCGCTGGCGTGCCTCCGCCATGGCCTCATCGAAGTTGCTGTTCGGACCGAGGAGCGGCTTCATAAGCGCGGCCCCCGGTCTGTCAGCCATTGACAGACATACTGATAATCTTCCATCGTATCCACATCCGCCGCCAGTTGAGGCGGCGCGTGCCTTGCGGCACGGCACCGGCAGCCCGTGAGCTGCGACGCCCGCTGCTCCACATACTCGACCGTCAGAGTCCTCGTCAGAAATCGCCACAGCAGGCCGATACCACCCAGGCGAGCCATCGGGACCAGCCCTTTCCGCGCGGCGAACACCTGCTCGATCAGCGGCAGGTTTTGCGCGATAACGGCTGGCCGTACCAGGAAAATACTTCCTCCAGTATACTCCTGCCCGTCAACAGGCGCGTAGGTGTTCGGCGACCCGGGCAGAACCGCGTCATACTCCTGGCGGGTAATGATCGGGAAGACGATGTCGGCTTCCTCCGGCGCATTATCGAGCAGCCAGTTGACGGATTCGCCGCTCAGAAGCGGCAGATCGCAGGTGCAGAGAAGCGCCCACCCCTTTTGCTGTGTCGGGGAGAGCGTTTGCAGACCGCGAACCATGTTCTGAGGTCCCGTCTCGCCCTCCTCAACCACGGTCGCACCAACGTCTAGCTCGGCGACGGGACCTACGACCACGACGGGACCCTGCACGCGCCCGGATTCCCAGAGAGCCTTGAGAACCCGGTCCAGGAGTGTGT
>JACMJB010000442.1 GCA_014380815.1 Armatimonadota bacterium | reverse complement strand
GGCAGAGCGCCTTCGACGATCGCGAGATACTGCTTCTTCGCCTTGGACCATTCGGCTTGAAGCGATTGCTTCAAGCCGGGTTTTTGCGGTTTCGTGGGGCCGTTATTTCTTCCCGAATTTGCGGCTGAGCGCGGCCTCAATAGTTGGGGCCAACCGTTCTCCGCGAAGATCATTGCCTGCAGCGACGATCTCGCCGGTGTCGCCATCCACCAAAAACGCGGCAGGAATCCCGGTGACCCCGTACGACTGTGCGATTGCGGCTTTCCACCCCTTACCGTCATAGATCTGCGGCCAGGTCATCCCCTTTGCCTTCGCGACGGAGCGGACTTTCTGCCCGCTGTTTTCGAGGTCTAGGGTTACGCCCAGTATCTCGAAGCCGCGATCATGAAGTGCCTCATATGTTTTGACGAGGTTGGGCACCTCCGCCATGCACGGCATGCACCAGGTGGCCCAGAAGTCAATCATCACCAGCTTTTTCGGATAACTTTTGGGGAAGGTGATCTTTTGCCCATTCATGGTCCGTGAGTCAAAGGCGATGGTCGTCTTCCCGCTGACCAGACTCGGGGCCAGTGTCAGCGGGATCTCCCCCAGATCAAAGGTATCTTTTCCCTCCGGAATAATGATCTGCCGATCCTGGCTGATGATGTCCGCGCCGACAATCCCGACCGTGTACTTGCCCGGAACCACGGGTACCTGAGCGGATGCTTCCAAGTTCTGAAAATTGGCGTACTGGCTGAACATCAGGGAGACTGGAGGTGTCTTTTGTCCCGCGTCCTTCATGCGGAACCGACT
This sequence comes from Armatimonadota bacterium, assembly GCA_014380815.1. Taxonomy (GTDB): domain Bacteria; phylum Armatimonadota; class Armatimonadia; order Armatimonadales; family Armatimonadaceae; genus JACMJB01. The sequence goes on along the minus strand of JACMJB010000442.1, from coordinate 9,499 downwards.
TTGAACCATGACCAGCGGCTTTAATCGCAGAACCACGGGTTCCATCGTCTTTTTCAGGGAGACGACCGTGGAACCGCCGAGCTTACCGGAGGCATCGAAGGCGGTCAGGGAGATCGTGGTGTCCGAAGTGACCACAAATGTCCCGGAGAATGACCCCGACGCATCAGTGATCAGAGGGACATTCGCGGAGGCGAGTCCGAGCGGGCCGATGGGGGCACTGCTGGCTCTTCCGCGCCCCCGGCCCGACTTCGAGGGGGTGAACCAGTAAGGCGCGATAGTCGCGTTGGCAAGCGGTTTCCCCGCAGCATCGAGAATGGTTCCGTGGAAGGCGACCTGACGGGCACGCGGCCCCCAGGAAGGGGTGGGGGCAGACACGCGGGGACCGGCGGTCGTGGGTGCCTCCGGGGTCTGGGCTGGCACCTGAGCGAGAAGCAAGCCGCAAACGAAAAGAGAGGGTATTGAAATCATGAGTAGTCCTGTTTCCTCACTGTCTGAATCTAGTCTGGTTTGGCGAAATTGAAGTAGTAATCCTGTTTACAGAACGAGCCGTTGTAGGTCGCGGCGCAGCTATCGAACGGGTAGAGAGGGTTTATCAGGTCCCCGATGCGCTGCCGCTTCAGTTCGTCCAGGTTGTATCTCGCGTTGGTCTGCACGAACTGTGGCTTCACTGCCTTTACATGACCGTCCATCCAGAGAACGGAGGCGGTCTCCCCCGAGTGGCGTGCATGGAGGCTGGGCGAGGTGGTATTCGTGCTGAGCGATGGAGCGCCGGTACGCGCATCTCCCAACGGCCACTTACGAAGAACGGGAAGCGTCTGTCTCCCCCCTGTCACGGTCAGCACCGCGGTATCCGCCAGGAAAAGCGTATCTGCTGGCTGGGTAACATCGGGCAGGAGCACCTGGGCGCCGAAGACACTGTTCAGCGCGTATGCAAGGGTGAAGTCACCCGCGCTGCCGGAGCCAGCGCCGCCAATTTCCGCCGCGGTTGGGCAATCCTGGATCTGTGCGCTCTTCATGTAGGGCTGCAGAAAGCCACCCAGGGGGTCGAAGATTCCGGAAGGATTGACGGTGAAGTCTCTGCTGTTGTACCAGAACTTCACTGCGATCGTCATGCCGGCGGAGTTGGTGACGCGGTAACTCCCGGTGAAGAACGAATCGTCATAATCCTGTGCGTACATCAGCCAGCCAATGCCGATCTGCTTCAGATTCGAGACACAGGAAGCCTGCCGGGCCTTGTCCCTCGCCTGAGCGAAGACAGGAAAGAGGATCGCGGCAAGGATCGAGATAATGGCGATCACGACGAGCAGTTCGATCAGGGTGAACGCCGCTGGCGATCGGCCTGATAAGAACCGCGCGGAGGCGGTTTTGCGGCTGACAAACGCGGGGCATACAGACGGCATGGCGGTTTCCTCACGATGCGGTTGATTTCGGGCATCTGGTCGTGTCGGCGCCGATGGCGACAGTGGCATACTTGAGATTAGCTACCAGAATACCGCGCGGCGATTAATCCTGGATGACAAAGCGATTAATCTTCCCGATTCGGCGCGTTATTTTCTGAAATTGTCCGGTTTTGCAAAGCCATCACGATGCGTCCGGTGTCTGCCTCCTGGCCGCGCTCCCAGTTTCTTTGCACAAGGGGGTACCCCAAGGTCCGCGCCGCGATGCGCTTATCCTGCTCCAGTTCCTCCGGATCGGCAGGTTTGAAGGTAATCCCGAGAAGGTAGCGAAGGGCGTCCGCGACGCCTAGAAGATAGATGCCCTGATGGTAATTCTCCTCGGCGCAGGCCAGGTGACCCAGCTCTTTAAGACACCAGGCCGTTACATACCGCTCCGCGGTCGCCGCAGCGAGACGCAAGGCCTCCCGTAGGAGATGGTCCGCCGTCTCGAGTTCGTGGGTCAGGCGGTGGACCGTCGCCAAGTTCACCAGGCCGATCGCCTGACCGACCGTGTCCCCCAGGTCACGCATGAGCGCCAGGGACTCCTCGAAATAGCGCCTTGCCGCCGGATAGTTTTGCTGGTGGCGGGCGACAAGCCCCAGGCTGTTCAGCGTGACGGCGACGTTCCGCGGACTGCCGACCGTGCGATGAATCTCCAGGCTCCGCTGCAGTTCGCCGTGCGCTTTAGCCCACTGTTTGTCGCCGAAATAGATCTGCGCTCGATTTGTCACGCTGCTGGCCGCCCCGGCTGTGTCGCCCAGCACCTCCGCGATCTCCAGCCGCCTCGTGTAGGCATCGTGGGCGCGTGCCGTTTCACCGAGACGAGAGAGGGGCCAGGCCATGAGGTGAAACGAAAAGGCGATCGCTTTGAGGTCACCAATCTCCTGCCAAAGAGCAAGCGCCGTCTCCGCGGCTTGAAGCGCCTCGGAGTAGTCCGCCAGGGACGTCAGAAACTCCGTTTGGGTGTTCAGCGCTTGCGCTCGCAGGCGTATCGGAACCCCTTCGGCGTCGGGGAGCGCAAGAAAGCGTGCCGTCCATTCGGCACCCTCGGCGATAAAGCCGCGCCTCTGCCAGAATGGACGGATCGCCTGCACCAGACGCAGCCCTTGTACCGTGTCCTTCTGATCGAGGCACTTCTGCAGCGCTGCCCGAAGGTTGTCCTGTTCTGCTTCCATTCGGCGCAGACCCGCCGACATCGCCCCTGCGGCAGGGGGAGAAAGCGACTCCGCAAAACGGAGGAAGTACACCGCATGTCTCCGACGCAGAACCCGGGCCTGGGAACGGGTCTGCTGATCGGCAGCAAACTCCCGCAGGGTTTCGAGCATGCGATACCGCATCTCCGGTGACTCTGCTTCGTCGAGTGCTTTCTCCGAGGCTTTCTCCGAGGCTTCCTCTGCGAAAATTAAGGATCGTTCCCGCAAGCGAGACAGTGCATCCAGTGTCCGCGCCGGGGGCGAAGCTTCCAGCAGCGCGGCGGCGGCTTCGAGTGTCCAGCCACCTCGAAATACGGAAAGCTGAACAAACGCCTGTTTCAGGTCGGGGGGAAGCTGCGCATAGCTATATTCGATGGTGGCACGCAGGGTACGATGCCGGTCCGGCAGATCCTCATGGCGCGAAACCAGAAGCGCGAAGCGATCCTCGACCTGTTTGCGCATCTGCGCGGGCGTGAGTATCCCGGACCACGCCGCACAAAGCTCAATCGCGAGCGGCAGCCCTTCCAGATGTCGGCAAAGCGCGATCAGGGTCGGGGCGTTTGCCGCCGTCAACTGGAAGAGGGGGCGTACCGCTTGCGCCCGGTCCACAAATAGCTGGATGCTGGGCGACGCGGCGAGCTGGTCCAGAGAGGATTCTCCCGGAAGGGGAAGGGGGAGCGGCAGTACGTGCATCTCCCGCTCCCCCTGAAGGCCCAGACGCTGCCGCGAGGTGCCAATGATCGTCAGTCCGGGCACTCTTTCCAGCAGCCGCCGCAGAACCTGCACACCCCCTCCCGCCAGATGTTCCAGGTTATCGAGGATCAGCAGGAGATTCGGAGCCGCCGACAGCATCCGGATCAGATCCTCCTGCAGGCTTCGGGGTGCCGGTGGTGTCTCCCCGACCCCCATCCCCAGGGCGGCTGCGATGGCGGAGGGAATCAGAGCGGCATCCGTCAGATCAGCCAGCGGAACAAATGCGGCAGCACCCTGGAGGTCAGCCATTCGCTGCCGTCCGATCTCGATCGCAAGGCGTGTCTTGCCGCTCCCCCCGGTGCCCAGCAGGGTGATGAGCCGGGCGCCCCGGCCCATCATTCTCGCGGCTTGGTCAAGCTCCCTTTCGCGCCCAAAAAAGCGAGTCAGCGGGAGGGGGAAATTCATGCCTTCTGCCGGGAAAGGAGCCGCAAGCAAGGTTAGGTCCCTCGTATTGCCGCTGCGTTGCCTGCCCGTCTCCGGTGCGCCCTCTGGTGCACCCCGGCCAGCCATAAGCTGCTGTCGGATCTGCTCCGCCAGAAGGATGGCCTCACCGGATGGCTTTTCGCTCAGCTCGCTGGCAAGGATGCGCTCCATCTCGCGGAAGCGCCGAAGCGCGCCGGCTCCCTGACCGGATGCGGCCAGGACCCGCATCAGTTCCAGGTGCGCCTCTTCGCGTGTCTCATCCGCGGCGACCGCCTGACGGGCGCACTCCGCGGCAGCTGCGAGATCCCTCCCTTGCGCGCGTGCACGATATAGCCGGGACAGCGTTTCGAGAGCCGCGATCCGCGCGTCGGCCAGACGCTGCCTTTCTCCCAGTATCCAATCGTCGTGGAAGCCGGGCACCAGATCCCCGTGGTAGATCTCGAGTGCTTCCCGCAGCAATCCGATCCGGGAGTCCCGGACGCCTGCCTCTGGGGGGAGACTGTCGGAGCGCTTTGCCGCCAGGAGCCTGGACTCGAAATCATGGACATCCACGGTGACCGCCTCGAAATTAAGCTGGACTGTGGTCCGATCGGCAAGCAGGACGCTGCCAGGGGTGCCGCCTGCCGCCGTTTCCGGCTCCAGCAGTGGTCGCAGCCAGACAATCAGTTGGCTGAGACGGTTTCGCGCTGCCCTGGGCGAAAATTCGGGCCACAGGCGTTCAGCAAGTATCTCGCGGGAATGAGCCTGCTGACGAAAGAGACTCAGGTACGCCACCAGCAGTCCAACCTTCGGACTCCGAAAGTGCGCTATGACCCTTTCTCCCTGCCGCAGCTGCAGCGATCCCAGCAACTCTACCCGCCACACGTTTTCCATACGGTATTTTATAGCAAACCTGCATTCCTTTAAGGCAACAAGTCCTGTGGAGAAAACCACGGGGAGGCTGTGCGGAGAGCCTTGCGACCTCGTCCCAAAAGTGGTACCATCTGCTTCGTACCGAATGCGGCTGGGAATGAGTCGCCCTTCAGCCCAATGCCACATTCGGGGCAGCCAAGCACTTGCCGCCTTAGCTCAGTTGGTAGAGCACGCGACTGAAAATTGCGGTGTCACTGGTTCAAGTCCGGTAGGCGGCACCTCCTCGGCTCCAAGTCCCAAAACCTGTTTGTCAAAGCCTGCTTTGGTGTGTCACAATGACACCCATGAGCAGGCTTTGTTCTTGTGGCAATACGATTCCCATGAAAGTAGTTCTGGCAGGGGTCGAACGAGAACTTCGGAATCGCCGATACTGCCTTCTCTGCGTTCCGTTCCGGGGGCAGAACAATCTCAGCGTTGCCCAGGTCGCGGGACGCCGAACCTCCCCTGGAACCGCTCGATTTCGGCGCTGGCAGGAGAGAGCGCGAAGCGAGCGCAAATCGGCTCTGGTGAGCCTGCTCGGTGGCAAGTGCCTGCGCTGTGGATACGATCGTTGCACCGCCGCTTTGGAATTCCATCACCGGGAACCGAAGGAAAAGCTCTTCAACCTTGGCAAGGACAATCTGCTGAAGCGCTGGGAAGCCGTGGTCGCGGAGGCGAAAAAATGCGATCTGGTTTGCGCGAACTGCCACCGGGAGATCGAGGACGAGATTCGTCAGGCGGAAATTGATTCGCTAGAATCCGGTCAGGCTCCGGGGGATGGGCCAATCACACACCGGTCGGTCTGGATCTGACAAAATAAGCCCCTCCTACCGGGAATAACGAAATGCAAGGTCCAGCGTATTCCCACGGTCTATTGTCTCGTCGTCGCCGTTGTCGTCGGTGAAATTCACCCCCACACTGTAGAGAAGGAATCCCGTGTCCGTTTTTCGGTAGCGGAGGCGCTGATTGGTGAACGGATCCGCGATCCGTTTCTTCTCCGGTAGATCGCTCAGCGAATCGGGGAACTGTCCATTTGCGAGCCGGTGTCGCAAAAGAGCGACCGCCTGCTGGCGTAGGACTCGGTAAGCGGCAATCTGCATCGTTTTGGCGGGGAACGGATCGAAGGTCGGCGTGAACGCGGCTGTCAATTCATAACCTGGCTCAAGGTCCTGCGCCGCAAACCGCTCCCGTACCCGCTTCATACCGTGGTGCTCCGCGAGCAGGTTGCCGCTTGCCGCTTTCAGTTCTCGGTCCGCATCGCACCAGAACGCAAGGGTTCGTGACTCCCAGGCATCCAGTGCGTCCTCACGGTGACGCGCCGCAATCGGCGCCAGCCAAGTCTTTTCAATCTCATCGGGAAGCCCTTCCGGCGTCTCGCGCAAGAGGCGGAAGGTGTTGCAGGCGAAGAATGCTTCACCGGCGACCGCATGGCGCAGACTGGGCGTCCGGGGACTGACCGTTTCGGCGGACGATGCGCCAGCAAGCACGTCCGAACGATGCCCGTACTGCTGAAGCGTTTCGAGGAACGGTCGGTCCACGATGGCCTCAATCGCATAGCCGACAAGCAGGTCCAGCAGATACGGATTCTGCTCTACGTGATTGCTCACCTGCATTCCGGCGGCAATATCCTTCAGCGCCGCCTCAGGATTCCCGGACTCAATGGCGAACCTGGCTCGCGCGGCGAGAAGATGGGCCACATGACGCATTGCGGCAAATTCAGGAAAACGGGCATCATTGCCCTGCTCCCAGAAGCGCGCGAAATCGCAGCCGGGCCGCTGAACGGCCTTTTCGGCAAGTCGTAAGATCTCGGCGTCTCGAAGCAGGATCTTGCGTGCCGCAGCCCGGTCCGCTTTTGCACGCTGAGGCCGGTTAAATGCTCTGAGTGCGGCGTTGTCTACATCCCGGACTGCCACAGGGATTTGTTCATACTGCGCGGCTATCTGCAGATAGATCGGAGCGGCGTTCTGATCTGGAGGGACGGGGGGCGAGCGCTTTAGCTGCGCCGCGGTGAGGGGAATACCCTGTCGCCGGACAGCCGCTTTGTGCTCGGGAAGGGTCCGGGCAAGCTCGGCCCATCCCTTTGACCGAGCCGTATCGGTCAGGGTGAAAATGCCCAGGGTAACGAGGCCAATCATCAGCAGAAAGCCGAAAAGACCAGCGGCAATCCGGAGCAGCAGACGTGACCGGCGGCGCGGGGTGAGAATCGGAAGCGGAGCGGACATATCGTACTATTCCTCTGGCGGGCAACAGGTTCCTCGGTGCCTGGCGCGGGAACTTCCCGCCCTGCTCGTTGTCTTGACACTACCAAGGGCGGGCTGTACCATAGGCGAAACGCCGGGTGGGCTGTTTTTGGACCGTTTTTCACGGTGTCCTTGCTGCCGGAGGAGGTTTCCTGTGGAGGTTGTCGTCGGGGGAAATAAGCGGGCCAGGCGCTCGTATGGATTCGATGAGGTGGCCCTGGTGCCAGGGCCACTGGTAATTGATGCCCGCGACGTGGACGTTTCCTGGATGCTCGGCGGGCGCCGGATCGAGATCCCGATCCTTGCCGCTGCCCTGGACGGCGCGGTCAACCCTGATCTTGCCACGGCGATGAGCCGACTGGGTGGACTCGCGGTTCTGAATCTCGACGGGATCCAGTCTCGTTATGAGGACGCGGAAGCCGTTTTGCAGAGTATCGCGGATGCCCCTCCCGAGGGGATCATCGCCTTTATCCAGCGCCTGTATGCCGAGGCACCGGTGCGCGCGGACCTGATCGCGCGCCGTGTTCGACAGATGAAAGAGGCGGGCGGAGTGGTGGCGGTCTCTGCCGCGCCACACTCCGCGCAGAAAGCTGCGGAAGCCGCGGTCGAGGCGGGGACGGATTTCTTCTTCATTCAGAGCACGGTCGGTTCGGTTCGGTTCGAGTCGTCGCAGATCCCCGAATTTCCCGTTGCTGAGTTTTGCAAAAACGCGCCGATTCCGGTGATCGTGGGGAACACGGTCGGCTACCAGGCGACGATGGAACTGATGGAGGCCGGGGCAGCGGGCGTGCTGGTCGGGGTCGGCCCCGGTCAGATCTGCACCTCGCGCAAGGTGCTGGGTATCGGTGTCCCGCAAATCACCGCGACCGCGGACTGCGCCGCCGCCCGCGACGACTACCAGGCCCGGACAGGTCGCTATGTTCCGATCATCACCGATGGGGGTATCCGGAACGGCGGCGACATCGCGAAGGCGATCGCCGCCGGGGCCGATGCGGTAATGCTTGGCTCGACGATCGCTGCGGCAAAAGAAGCCCCTTCCCCCGGGTTTTCCTGGGGCATGGCGACCTCCAGTGCGGATCTGCCGCGAGGTACCCGAATCAAAGTCGGCGTTTCCGGAAGCCTGGAGGAGATCCTTTTCGGCCCCGCCCACCGCGACGACGGCACGATGAATCTGGTCGGGGCACTGAAGCTTTCCATGGGGTCTCTTGGAGCGCGCAACCTCCGGGAGATGCAGCAGGCGGAGATGCAGGTGGCCCCGGCGATTGGCTCCGAGGGGAAATCCTTGCAGCGGTCGCAGGGTGTCGGGTAGGATAAGGACGTGCCACCTACTCTAGCTTCCATCCCCCGCCCCGAAGAAAACGTCGTTGTCCTCGATTTTGGCGCACAATACACCCAGCTAATCGCCCGTCGCGTTCGCGAGTGCCGCGTCTACTGCGAGATCGTTCCGTCCGATACGGATCTGGAAAAGATCATCGCACGTAAGCCGATCGGTATTGTCTTCTCCGGAGGACCATCCTCGTGTTATGACGAGGGGGCGCCGCAAGTGGACCCGCGCATCTACGAACTTGGCATCCCGGTGCTGGGCATCTGCTACGGGATGCAGCTGATGTCCCGTCAGCTTGGCGGCGACGTGGTTCCCGCCGACAAGCGCGAGTACGGCAAGACGCCGCTTGACGTTTCCGACGGTACCGACCTGTTCGCGGGTCTGAACAAAGAGCTGGTCTGCTGGATGAGCCACGGTGACTCCGTTCTGAAGCCGCCGACCGGTTTCACCGTTACCGCCTCGACGCCAGGCGTCCCGGTGGCTGCCATTGCGAACAAGGAGCGGCGGCTGTTCGGCGTTCAGTTCCATCCGGAGGTCGTCCATACCCCCTGGGGCACGGAGATCATCCGTAACTTCCTCTACAACTGGTGCGGGGCCAAAGGCTCCTGGACTATGGCTTCCTTTATCGAGGAGGCGGTCGCCGCGGTACGCGCGCAGGTGGGAGATCGGCGTGTTGTCTGCGGCCTTTCTGGTGGGATTGATTCGTGCACGGTTGCGGCGCTTGTCCACAAGGCGATCGGGGACCAGTTGACCTGTATTTTCGTGAACACGGGCCTGCTCCGCAAAGACGAAGGAACGCAGGTTCGGCAGCAGTTCGCGGATGCGTTCAACATCAAGCTGGTTTATGCCGACGAAAAGGAACGATTCCTTCAAAAGTTAGAAGGGATCACCGACCCGGAAAAGAAGCGCAAGATCATCGGCAATGAGTTTGTCCAGGTCTTCGATGAGATCGCGAGCAAGATCGAAAACGTTGATTTCCTGGCGCAGGGGACGCTTTATCCTGATGTGATCGAGTCCGGCACGGGGAACGCGGCAAAGATCAAGACCCACCACAATGTTGGCGGCCTGCCCGAAAATATGCGAATGAAGCTGGTCGAGCCGCTTCGGTTCCTGTTCAAGGACGAGGTGCGCCGGGTCGCGGAAGAGCTGGGTCTCCCCTCGGACATGGTCTGGCGACAGCCGTTCCCCGGCCCGGGTCTCGCGATCCGCGTGCTGGGGGAGGTGACCTTCCCCAAGCTG
>JACMJB010000441.1 GCA_014380815.1 Armatimonadota bacterium | reverse complement strand
TGGATGTCGTGTTCGACACCATGGGCTATGAGACGCTGGCCCGGTCCTGGGATGTGCTGAAACCCGGTGGCTTTCTGGTCGGTATAGTGTCTGTCCCGGACCCGGAGGAAGCCAGGCGGCGCGGGGTCCGTTCCGCCTATGTTTTCGCCCGATCCGACGCCAGCGACCTTTCCGCCATCGCAGCGCTGGTGGATGCGGGAACGGTAAAGCCGATTGTCGGCGAGGTGCTGCCGCTCGCCGAGGCACGCAGGGCGCACGAGATCAGTGAGGGCAAGCATGTACGCGGCAAGATCGTTCTGGAGGTGCGCTAGGCAGGGTCCGCGGTGACCACCGGAACCGATGGGCCGGAATCCCTGCAGGGATTCCGGCCTCGAAAGCCGAACCACTACCTTCGTGGGTATCCTGACCGAAAATCCGATCCTGGCAAAAGAGATGCGGTCCCGGCTGAGGTCGCGCAAGCAGACCAGAGCCAACCGCATCGCGACGGTGATCTGTGTCGGTGTCGTCGTGGCGCTGCTGTACTATGGCGCTCTTGTCTCGCTCTTCGATACGCAGTCCCCGTTTCGGGGCCGCGACCTGTACGGCATCTCCGTGGTCGGTCTGCAGCTGACGCTTCTGGTGCTGATCACCCCCTCTCTCGCCGCGGGGTCCATTACGCAGGAGCGGGAACAGCAGACGTGGAATGCTCTGTTGCTGTCGCGCCTGACGGCTGCGGAGATCGTGGGGGGGAAGTATTTTGCCTCGCTGCTTCCCCTGTTCTGCCTTCTCGCGCTGTTCGTGCCGATTGACCTGATTGCGGCCTTTACCGGCGAGATCGGCCTGACGCGGTTTCTGCTCTCACACCTGTTGCTGATCGCGACCGCCCTTTTCTACACGGCCATCAGCCTGTATTTCTCCTGGGTCTCGCGGCGAACTTTTGTCGCGACAACGGCCTCGCTCAGCACCATCCTGACGCTGGTGGTCGGGACCCCCGTTCTGCTGGGGTTGTGGCAGATGAGCATGATGAACCGCCGGAGCGATCCGCAGGATTTTGTGCCGCTCTGGCTGAACCCGTACTTTGCGATGAGTGACTTGCTTTCCACCGGCAGCCTACACCCTGCTGTGGTCGGGACCAATTTGCTCGTCTCCTTCGGCGGCACGGCGCTGTTGCTGTTTCGCGCCACACGGCGACTCTCGAAAGGCCCAAAAGAGTTGGAACAATGAGGTGCGGCAGGGTTCCCGGTGAAGTCCTGTCACTTTCAAAGGGTCTTATATCGTTACTGAGTGTGAGTGAAGAACGGAGAAAACAACACCAATGCGTACTCGATTTGAAAAGAGTGTCCTAGCCGCCGCCGCGACCATGGCGGGATTCGGTATATTGACGATGACCGCGACAACGATCCTGCCGACCTCGGCGCATGCCCAGGAGGCCACGAAAGAATCGGACAGCGGCATGAACGGGATCATTGTCTCCGGGACCGGCGAGGTTCAGGTGAAGCCCGACATCGCCCGTGTTACCCTTGGTGTACAAAACCAGGGCCGCGAGGCGTCCGGCGTATCCCAGGAGAACGCACAGAAGACCGATGCGTTAATCAAAGCGGTCAAGGCGGCGGGGGTCGCGGATAAGGACATCCAGACAGCCGGCTATAGCCTCTACCCGCAATACGACTATTCCAACGGCATCGCCCCGGACGGCAGACCCCTGCCCGTCACTAGCCCACCCAAAATCTCCGGCTATCAGGCCAGCAATACGG
>JACMJB010000440.1 GCA_014380815.1 Armatimonadota bacterium | reverse complement strand
GCGACTTTCTGCGGCCTGCACACCGTCTGTATTCATATCCTGAACCAGACACCTGGTTTGCCTGACCTTAACGAAACCAAATTGCATTTCACTCCAAATCATACTCCGAAACGTCTCTTCCTGTCCAGTTCTTTGCAATAGAATTGCGAAATTAATGCATTTGTTTTTCAAAAGTCTCGCCCCCCCGTGGGGAGCCACTCTCATGGGCAGGGACGGCACCCGCTCGTTTGGCGGGTGTCTGCCCCTCGTGCGGCGGTGTACCCTACATCCGTAACGGATTCTTTAAAGTCCGATCGGCGAAAGGAATTTTCTCAGCATGGCACTGACAGAAACGGCAGTCCACGATGATCGCGGTGGCCTCGGGGCGTTTTCCGAGGGTTTGGCGGAGGCGGTCGCCCGCGCGGCGGCCTCGGTGGTGCGCGTGGACGACGGCGCGCGCCTGACGGCAAGCGGTACGATCTGGAGCGAGGAAGGTGTGATCGTCGCGACCTCCCACGGGGTCGAGCGCGATGAGGAGTTGGTCGTCGTTCTCGCGGATGGCTCCCGCCACGCCGCCTCGCTGGTCGGGCGCGACGGCGATACCGATATCGCCGTTCTGCGCGTGGACGGCGCAGCGGGTCTGCCCGCGATTTCCCGCGCCGATGCGGCAAGTGTCCGCGTGGGTCAGGTCGCGCTTGCACTGGGTCATCCCGGCGACATGGGGCTGCTGGCAACCATCGGGATCGTCAGTTCACGCCGCGATTCACAGACCGAGGGTCACGATGAGTACATTCTGAGCACAGATGCCGACCTGTACCCTGGCATCTCCGGCGGCCCGCTGGTGAACGCGGAGGGTGCGCTACTCGGCCTGCTGAACCGAATGTATGGTCGGGGCCTCGGGGTCGCACTAGGCACCCCACTGGTCGCCCGCGTGGTCGCCACGCTGCTGGCCCACGGGCGCATTCCTCGTGGCTATCTGGGCATTCGCACCCAGCTTGTCGCGGTGCCCGCCAACTTGAAAACATCGCTGCAGCTTGCGCACGAGCGCGGCCTGCTTGTCGTCAATGTCGAGGCGGAAAGTCCTGCGGAACAAGGCGGCCTGATGCTCGGTGATACCCTGCTTTCTATCGGTGGTGAAGCAGTGGAAGACGTTAATACCCTGCGCCGACACCTGCACGCCGGTCAGACGATCCCGGTTCAGATTCTGCGGGGCGGAACGCTTATAAACGTCACCCCGACAGTCGGCTCGGAACCTGCATAATCCCCGTTGTGTAGAGAGAAGTAAGTGTTTCGAAGACAAAGGAGCCGCTTTTGACCGGGAGCAAAGACGTGATCAGCGACATTGAAACAGCGCGGGTTTTGATCGTGGCGAATTACGCCTCGGTCCGGTCGGGGCTGCACGCGCTTCTGCTCGGCGCGGACGGTATCCGGGTCCTCGGGGAAACGGGGTCGGCAGGCGGGGACGCCTTTACCCGCCTGCTTCGTGATGTGCGGCCCGATGTGGTTCTCCTGGACGCCCCGGACGAAAGCACGTTGGGCACGTCACTCTCCGCGATCGCCGTACCCCACACCGTCTCCCCGGTCCGCGAGGACGCCCCCGCGCTGGTGGCGCTGGGCAGCGATGCGCTCAGCGATGTTCCACGCCTTCAGGCCGCCCCGTTCCTTCCGGGCTGGGCGTACCTGTCGCGGGATGCAGACGGGCCGCAGATCGTCAGCGCGATCCGCGCCGCTGCTGAAGGGCTGGTGGTGCTGGACCGGGCCGCGATGCAGCGCATCTCCGAGATCACCGGACCCGACAGCGGACCTGCCCGCAGTGCCATCACGGAGTCCGACTTCCCCGGCGAGACCCTGACCGCACGGGAGACCGAGGTTTTGCAGCAGATGGCGCAGGGCCTGCCCAACAAGATTATCGCCACACGTCTGGGCATCAGCCTCCATACCGCCAAATTCCATGTCGCCCAGATACTGGGCAAGCTGGACGCCACCAGCCGCACCGAGGCCGTCACGATAGGCGCACGGCGCGGCTACGTGACTTTTTAGCCCTTGTCAGAAAACCAGCAGTGTTATCGAGTCGGGCGGCAGTTTCCACTCTCCTACTCCGCTTTTAGGCATCGCTTCTGTCTTTGCTGTCATGCCATCAGCAGCGATCTGGTTCCGGGTAATCGTTTCGGGGGGCGGCGTGCCGCCGGAAAGCGTCGCGGACACTGTCTGCAGGGTGCTCGTCCGGTTAATCAGCAGCAAAGATCGTCGCCGTTTCGTCACATCTACAACGGCATACCCGACGACAGCTTTTTCGTCGCTGGTGGTTGTCACCGCGCGATTGCCAACCAGATACGTATTGAACAGATGCAGAACATCGGCACCGGGACGGCGCTTGTCAGCATCATCGGTCTTACCATAGATGCCGTCTTTTTCATTCCAGGCCTGCGCGGAGAAAGCTCCTGCCTCCGCCGTGCTGACCATCACCAGCGCGTCGAAGACACCGCTCTTGTGGTTCGTCATACGGGGGTCACGAGTCTGCCAGGTCCAGCTAATATTGTATTCGCCGAGCATCATCGGTATAGCGCGATCTGGACTGAGGCGTTTCAGCATCTCCACGACCTCATGGCTGAAACGCCCCATCAGCGGTGCTTTATCATAAACTGAAGAATCAGAATCACCTGCGTTGCCGCTGGCGTAGGCATGCATGGAGAAGAAATCTAAATTTGTCAGGGTTCCGCGGATAAATCGCTCATGCATACTGTGTAAGTCGGGCCGGGCTGCAGCAGGACCGCCCGTCTGAATCGTGGGGTCCACTTTCTTCATTGCGGCAGCGCATTTATTGTAGATCTCGATCACCTCATCCCAGCGATCCGGCCTCGCTGCGTCTTTGAGTGAGCCACTTCCGCCACCCGCGTAAAAGTTAGTGAAGTACCGCCCATCCAATTCGTTGGTGATCTCCCAGTACCGTACTCTGCACCGGTTCTCGACATTCACAATGCGCACGAGGTCCGCCATCATTTTGGCATAGTTGTCGAACTGGTCACGGTCCAGGAAACCATCCTTGTCAGCATCCATCCAATCCGGCCAGCCCGGGATATTCATCAGGACAGCAGGCCTCTGATTCAGCTGAAGCGGCAGAATCTGCTTAATCTTCGCCCGATCCCAGTCATGTTTTGCCTCGTCAATGATTCCCTCCCGGGTCTTCTTTGAGTCCCGCATTTTTCCGGCGTTGTGAATCCGCACGATACCGGGGTCCATATATTCCAGATTTGCGCGGTACTCCGCACTCCGGGCGTTTTTTTCATCCGTTCCTCGGTACAGGTTCAGCGCATAGCTGAAGCGCGTTGCCGGGGTACCGGCGCTCTTCGCCCAGTCCACCGTAACCATGACTGGAGATGTGATGACGGTGGAAAGAGCGGCATTTGGGTCGAAGGCGGGATCACTTGCCAGAACAAGGGCATCTATTCCGCTGGCTGTATCGCCTCCAGCTCCTTGGATCACCAGAACCCGGCTGCCCAGCACTGTCCGGTCGTACCGTCCGTAACAGACCCATTCGAACGAACTGGGTTTGCCGTAACTCCATTTCAATTCCTTTTGTGCGCCCCCCGCAGCGATACCCTTCAACTGCGTCGCCGCCCCACGAACCCGCGCCCAGACCGTGAAGCTATCCCCCGTTTTCGGCAGGTCGGCGAAGAGAAGCGGCTGATAATTCCCTGTCACATGAACGTACTTTCCGCCCAAGGCAGCGCGATCCAGTCTGATCTCACCACGCGCATCGGACTCTGCCTCAATCAATCTATAGACGGCTGCTGCCGGACTGGAGGTCTGTGCAGAGCAGGAGCTAAGCAAAGTCGGTGACAAACAAAAGGCGCTCACCCCCAGAGCGGACAACGCGCTGCGCTTTATCACTTGTTTGCCCACTTCGCTTCCGCTTTGTTGAGCATATCCTGGGCATTCGAGTCGAACTTGTTATCACGACGCCAGTAACCCGTATTGGCAGACTGATTCTGTGTCAATGAGGGGCGCATGCCCTTGACATGCCCGTCGGCGAACAAAAAGTTACTGACTCCGCCATGGCCCGCGAAAAGGTCGTCGCGGTGCTGATCGTATCCGTAATTCAGATGCTCAATTCGCGCCGCACATTGACCGGTCGGGCCGCAGTAAGCCTCTAATATCGCGATTGTCGAAGCCGGCATGGATACGTCGGCAAGCGCGATTCCTGTTTCCGTCAGAATGGCATTGTAGTTGCAGTTATAAGACGCTTTAAAGGCAGGATTTCGAGGGTAGCTGCCATCAAGCGTGTCGTTTGCATTCTCCGGGTTAGAAGGACAGAGAAACACGGGTTCGCTCTTGATGTAAGGATAAAGCAAAGTCCTCCAGCTGTTTACCTGGCGTCCATAGGCATTCGAGCCGCCAAAATCAATGTCCGCACCGTTGACCGGGTACGTCTCATCATAATCCTGTATATATCCCAGCATCGCGGTGCCGATCTGCCTCTGGTTGCTTGAGCAGACAGATTGCCGTGCTTTTTCACGTGCTTTTGCGAAGACAGGAAATAAGATCGCGGCTAGTATTGCAATAATGGCGATGACGACAAGCAGTTCGATCAGGGTGAAGCCTGATGTGGTCGGCGTAAACGCGCCTGCGCGGTTCGTGAAGCCGGAGCGGTTGGCGGGATGCATTCGTTGCATTGGTTTTTAGTCTCTTTCAATGAGATTGTGTAAGCGAAAAACAGGGCGCGGTCAGGGCGGGATGAACTACGAAGTCCCGCCGATTGTCAGTTCGGTGGGTAGAACGATCTGCCGCGGCGGGGTTTCCCGGTCGCCGCGCAGGCGCAGACTCAAAATATCGAAGGCGTGCCGACAAAGGTCTTCGCCGGAGGTCCGGATAGTGGTCAAGGGACGCTCCAGAAACTGACCGTCCACGACGCCGTCAAAGCCCACCACGGCGACATCTTCGGGTACACGGATTCCTCCCCGAAGCAGCCCGCAGTACACCCCGATCGCGATCATGTCGTTGTGGCAGAACAGGGCGTCCGGACGCTCTCCTGCAGGAAGCGCCGCAATTCTCTCGGCGATCCGAAGTCCGGCTTGCCGCGTCTCCTCCGCATCCGTCAGAAGCACGTTCGGGGTCTGCCCGGTACGGCGGCAGGCATCCATATACGCCGCATGGCGCGGCTCCTCGTGCCGGTCTTCCCCGAACGCGTAGGGCGAAACAAGCGCAATACGGCGGCGTCCGCGCCCGATCAGATGCTCCATCGCGAGACGACCGCCCTCAAAATAGTCGAAGCTCACCCAGTCCGTGGCACCGCTGCGCGCCGCGCCAAGATACACAACCGGGATCGAACTGTCCTGCTGCTCCAGATACGTGGCGATGTTCTCGCTCCCAATCCCCCACATGATCGCACCATCTACGGGCCAGCCGGACAGCTTGCTATGCCCGCCGAATGTGCCGTTGATTGACGGCGCGGAATCGAGCTGGACACTGTACCCGGCATTCATCGCCAGTCTTTCCGCTGTCTCCATGATTTCGACAAAGAACGGGTTTTTCAGTCCGGAGATCAAAAGCCCGATGGTATCGGTGCGGCGGCGTCCCAGGCTTCGTGCCATTCGGTTAGGCCGGTATCCCATCTCCTCGGCGGCGCGGCGGACACGGTCCTGCGTCGCCGGTGCGATCCGTGCGGCAGTGTTTCCGTTCAGGACATGCGATACCGTTCCCGGAGAGACCCCCGCTTTTTCCGCAAGTTCACGAATGGAGACAGACATAGTTTCCTTGTAGCCAGATGCCGCAAAGCGACACAGGGTTCAGCACCTTCGCTTCTTCATCCAGCGTCTGCAAAACTGCTTTTGCAAAACCATTTGTGCAGTTATAACATAGCTTTTCGGGGATTGTCAATGCAAACGGGATCGAGGGCGCATAAATCTTTTTATGCGCCGCTTCCCCCGGGTGTCGTTTCATGGAAGATCAGGTCTGGCGTTAAAGCTTTCCGGGCTGAGGGTATCAATGTCATGGCGGTAGCAGTAACTTCGATTC
>JACMJB010000439.1 GCA_014380815.1 Armatimonadota bacterium | reverse complement strand
AGAGGGCTGCTCTCTGACCGGGGATTCTGACGGTAAAAAAGCCCCGGCGCGGTGCCGGGGCTTTTTCGGAGTCAAACGCGAGCAGATCAGGCAGGGATTAGCACGGTGTCAATGACATGGATGACGCCGTTATCGGCCTTGATGTCAGGCGTAACGACGGTGGCATTGTTCACCTTGACACCGTTGGACGGGTCAATGCTGAGCGTGCTGCCCTGAACGGTCGCGGGACTGATCGCACCGGTAATGTCGGAGGACATCACCGCGCCGGGAACGACATGGTATGTCAGAATCTGTGTTAGCTTCGGGATGTCCTGCAGCAGGCCTTCGACGGTGCCCGCGGGAAGCTTTGCGAAGGCGTCGTCGGTCGGCGCGAAGACGGTAAAGGGACCAGTGCCCTTTAGCGTGTCCACGAGTCCGGCGGCCTTTACTGCGGCGACCAGGGTGGTGAAGGAACCGGCGGCGACGGCCGTATCAACGATGTCTGCCATGAGATTTCTCTTTTCTGAGTCCGCGATAGCGGACGAGAGGACGCGCTTGAAGACACAAGCGCTCTATTATTGTGTCCAGCGGCCCATCCGATAAAACATTATTTTTCTCGGATGGGCGAGGGAAAAGTGCGGAGCAGTCACGCTCCCTGTCTGCTCGAGGACCAGGGAGCGTAACCCCAAGCCAGGTTTAGCTTTGCGCTCCCGCGTGTATGCCCTCTGAGGTGTCGTAGGCACCCGCCGGGGCGTTCTCCTTCTCCTCTTGGCTCTTGATGCGGATGATCCCGTAGATCATCAGTCCGTAGAGAGGCTTCGCGATCACGTCGGCAATCGAGTACCCGACCTGACGTCCGACCAGACCGGTTGCCTCGTCGAGGCCAAGGAGTGGAAGGAGATAGGCGATGGGGTAAACGCCCCAGCTTGCCAGCAGCAGTAAACGCACTGCGGACAAACGGGCGCGCACCTCAGGGGTTTCGCGCGCCATCGTCGCACCCACTTCGCGCCAGAGCACGGCGAGGATGTAAACGAAGGGAATGGTGCTCAGAGTGCCCCAGATCAATCGTGTCGTGGTGTCCGACGATACCTCGCCGGGATAGCCGAGCACGATCATCAGCGCTGCTGCAATCACTAGCTTGTTGAGAAGCGAGCCACGCTCCTGGTTCGTGATGTAAAGGATGGCAATCAGTTCGACCAGAAGCAGCGGGACCGTCAGCAGCCAGTCGGCGTAACGGTAGCCCTCATTGAAGAGTTCGTTGGTTCCTGTATAGCCCCCGCTGGTCGAGCGGGAGTAAGCCGCCGTCCAAGCAGCGAAGATGCGCACGTAGTGATAGCAGGCGACACCAGTGATGAGTGCGCCGACCTCCAGAACGCGCTGGTACTTGTAAGCCACAGTTCCGCGGGCGAGCAGGAAGAACACAAACGCCGCGCCCATTACCGCGATGGTGAACGACATGGCGTTGTAGCTTAGGTCGTATTGACCTACCGTCAGATTCGGCATGATTCAACAACTCCTATCCAGAAAGTAAACAGTGACACCGCACTAACATCGTGTGGTGCGTATAGTTCCGACCGTCATCCCCGTTGTTGCGTTCGGCACAATCCTTTCTAAGCGTTGGGGTTACAGACTTTGCGACACTATCTCCTGGCAGTGTACCGTCCGGTTATTGATAAGTAAAATACGTTTATCACATAATTCTTATGCGCCGCGCCAATAAAGGGGAGAAGCGGCGTGGCAGCAGAGGCAGATGCGAGCCGCAAACGAACACCCCATCCGGGAGGATGAGGTGTTTCGCTGCCGTGGCTGCTTCAGGTCTTCCCGCCGCTGCCGAGGACGGGACGGAAGGAGGTTAGAACTTTTTGTATTCCAGGAACTTGCCGTTCAGCGTCACCTTGACGCGGTCCCCCTTCGGGTCCGGAACGCGCTCGATGTCCATGGAGAAATCAATAGCGCTCATAATGCCATCCCCGAACTCTTCGTGGATCAGGGCTTTGATGGTCGGCCCGTAGACCTGTATCAGTTCATAAAACCGGTAAATGGTCGCGTCGGTGGGCACCGGGTCTTCCAGACTGCCGCGCATTGGGAAGGATTGGAGAGCCAGCGCAACCTCCGGTCCCAGTCCCAGTGCTTCTGTCGCCGCCGCTGCTTCCGGCGCCGACATCGCGTGCTGTCCAAGAAGCGCCGCTGTTGTCCAGGCGGGAGAATGACCGACGCGCGCGGCGATTTCGGTCCACTTGATGCCTTTTGCCTGCTGTGCGGCGATGATCTGCGCGGTGGCTTCGTGTCGGGTCATAGAAACGGGGAGCCTCCTCAGCTCAGGGGGGTTTCCAGGTCGTGAAGCACTTTCTTCAGGTGCTTCATGGCGGGGGTGACGACGGCGACAAAGTAGGATTCGCGGAGTTTGCGCTCGGCGATACTGCCGGCACGATAGCCGCCCGCCCCGCAGTGCAGCATGGCGGCCTGTGAGGCGCGCAGCGCAAGCTCCGAGGTGCTCAGTCGTGCCCGCACCACATCGCGCGTCAGGTCGCGGGGACTGCGCGCTGCGGCCTGATCGCCGCAGCCGATCTCGTCCGCCAGTGCGTAGATCGTTTCCTGCGTCTGCTTCAGATCGGTTTCGATCCGTTCAGCCCCGTCTTCGAGGTAGCAGTTCACATGTCCCACTCGGTCGTTGGAACGCTTCATCAAGTCAATACAGCCCCGAACCAGGCCCAGACCAAAGCCAGACTGGGTGAGCATGAAACCGGGTCGAATCCGTGCGATGTACTCCGCACAGGGCGCGGCAAGCACCCACTCATCGGGCAGGAAGACATCGCGGAAGATGGCATTGTGCGTGCTGCTACCCTCCAGCGCGATGAAATGCCCCCCATCGCCGAGTTCCAGACCGGACGAACGGGCGGGAATGATCGCCATCAGGTAGTCGCCGTCGGTACCGGCAATCCTCGCGACCGCTCCAAAACAGCCGTCCGAGACCGCGTTAGAGACCCAGGGCAGTGCCCCGTTGATCTGATAACCGCCGTCGCAGCGGGTCGCTGTCAGGCGAATCTTCTCGATTCCGGCAAAATGCTTCATGGGGTTCGACATGCCGGTCGCGCCGAGCATCTGCCCGCTGGTGAGGCGGGGCAGGATCTCCTGTTTCAGAAAGTCGCTGCCACCGGTCTGGGCATACCAGGCGCATACCGTATGGCACCAGTAGCAGAACCCCGTACTGAGGCAGTCCCGCGAGATCTCTTCCATGATCTGGATGGTGTACCGGAGGCCGTTGCCCGCCCCGCCGAGGGCGGTGGGAGTCCCCTGTCGGAAACCACCAATGGCGCCGACCCGCTCCAGAAAGGCGCGCGGATATTTGCCGCCCTCGTCGATTTCGCGCAGATTCGGGCGGAGATCCTCGGCAATCGCGGCCTGCAGGTCCGCCATCAGCGTGGCCGTGGGGGCGGGGGGCGGCAGGGTGCCGAATTCCGAATACATAGCGTTACAAAACCCTTCGTCAGGATGCAGGACAGTGAATCGGAGGACCGGTCCTTTCGCCGGGTCAGCCGGGCGGCAGGACCGGTCCGTGACTGCTTCAGGCGCGAACTGCCGGACGGGACGGGTCCGGCGCGCCGGTTTCGATCGGGAGCGACGGGTCGCGGGACCATTCGTTCCAGGAAGAGAAGTAGATCCGGCAGTTCTCGATGCCCGCCTGATTTAGTGCGACAAAGGCATTGGAGGCACGCGCACCCTTGAAGCAGTAGATATTGACCGGCGTTTCGGGCGTAATGCCGACCTTCGACGCCAGGTCGCGAATCTCCTCCGGCGACTTGAACTCCGGCGCTTTTTCGTCGGTACCGGGGTTCATAAAGGCGTACCATTCGATCAGGACGGCTCCGGGGATGCGACCCTTGCGTGGCGCGAAGTCCACACCGTAAGGCGATGAGCTTTCGCCGACCCACTCTACCCAGTCCCGCACGTCCAAGTTCACCACTTTGGGATCACGGATCGCCTCCAGCATCTCCGGGGTCGTCATCATCAGTTCGGGCTGCAGCGCGACCGGGAAACTTTTGCGCTCTGGGGTGGGAAGGTCTGTTGTGGTGGGGAGGCCCGCATCCTGCCACGCCTTGTAACCGCCGTGGAGGATCGAGACACAGGGATACCCGAGGTACTTGAGCAGGAAGTAGCCCCGGCACGACTGCCCATAGCCGTTGTTCATCGCATCTTCGTAGATCACGGCGCGCTCCACCCCGGAGAGACCCGCGCCGCCCAGCAGATCCGCGAACAGTTTCTGCATCGAGGCCGCCCCCTCCGGAGTAGAGGTGGCAAGGTGGCTGAAGATCTCCCGGATGTTGACCGCGCCGGGCAGGTGGCCCTCGGCGTAGACTTCCGGATCGCGCGTGTCAATCAGGACGACCGGTTCGGTCGCCATTATCTGGGCTAGCTCTTGTGAGCGGATCAGCGTGTTCTTTTCCATGACAGTCTCCCAAAACCGTTCCGAGGCCATGGGTCCCCGCCAGTGGGAACCCGTTTTCAGGCGGTGTTTCTGAGATGCCAGGACCGGGGCGTCCGCTTTGACGCCCCTGGCAGGAAAGTTCGTGCGCAGAGACTCGCGACGGAGGATTATTCCGCGACGAGGGCGCTGACCTGTACGTTGTTTCGCAGGGTCGCCGCCACAGGGGACCACCGGATCGCGTGCTGCACGATCTCGTCCAGGATCTCGCGCGGCGCTTCGCCGTCGAGATGTGCCTTGACACGGATCGCGGTGAAGCCGCCCTTTTTGTCGTCGGGCGTATCTCCCAGACCCCAGACCGCGGAGACATCAATGTCCCCCTCCAGCTCGACCTTGATCTGGCTCAGCGCGATGCCCTTATCGGTCGCATTCGCCATGAATCCGACACAAAGACACGCGCCAAGCGCGGCGAGCACCGCCTCGGAGGGGTTGGGCGCGGTGTTCTGTCCCAGCAGGTGCGGCGGTTCGTCAATCACGACCGGGGCAAGGTCGCGGACAAAGGTCAGGTTTCGGAACTGGCCCTCGGTGATTGTGGTGGCCCGCAGCGTGACCTTGCCGCTGGCGGGATTCGCCTTGCCTTTTTCGGCAAGCTTGGTCAGGCCAAGGCAGTCAATCGGGCGAAGCTCGGAAGAAAGGGATGGCGCCGCAGAGAGTACAGCGGAGGGCATCGCGGTTTCGTCAGCCGTCACGGACATAAAGCAAACCTCCAAAAAGAGTAGGACGTGGGCAGCAGGGGATTGTCCTTTCCGCAGCGATCGGCGCCTTTTGAGACGCCGCCGACATCGGATGGACGTAGTATTACATATGTTTTTTGACTTTGTCAACCTACTAGTAGGTAAATTATTTTTGGGCACGCAGGGCCGTGTTCTGCCCGGTTTCGGGTACAATACGGGGGATGAGTGCGAAGACGGACACAACGACGCTTATACTGGACAATGCCCAGCGGATGGTACAGACCCGTGGTTATCATGCGTTTAGCTATGCTGACATTTCCGCCGAGGTTGGCATTCGTAAGGCCAGCATTCATTACTACTTCCCCCACAAATCAGACCTCGGCAGAGAACTGGTCGCGCGCTACCGGGAGTCGGTTCGCAGTCAGCGCCGCTGGATCTGCCTTCAGACCAGCGTTCCGGAAGAGCGACTGCAGCTCTTCGCCGAGTTGTACCGGGACATGCTTCGCAGTGGACATCCCGAAGCGCAGGGGCGGATCTGTCTTTGCGCCTCGCTCGCGACCGATTTGATGGGGCTTCCCCCCGCAGTGCGCGAGGAGATCCAGAGCTACTACATCGAAAGCGAAGCGTGGCTTGCCGAAGTCCTGGAGGCCGGGCGGAGCAGCGGCCTGCTCCGCTTCGACGGACCCGCCCCCGTTCAAGCGCGGGCACTCTTTGCGGGTTTTCAGGGGGCGATGCTGCTCGCCCGTGCCCATGGCGATGCGGAGCAGTACTGCATGGTCGCCCACCGGCTGCTCGCCCAGCTTGGCCTTCCTATCGCGGAGTAGTAGGCCACTGGAGCGCCGCCCCTCTCAACTTTCCTCCAGCCGCTCCAGATAGGGACAAAGAGGGAAAGCTAGGTTTGTTGCCGCCCCGCTGCTCATCGTGAATGCTCATTTGCTTCAGACGCCACATCGCTGAGGCCGCTGCGTTACGAAGAGTCCCATCACCCGGTAGTCACAGGTATTGACAACGGAGTCATCGAACGGGAGTCGTCACCCTCCATTCTGACCTGTCGCCCCCGATCTTTTTTGAAGATTAGATTTTTGTATCATTGGAACTGCAAAATTATTTAGATTAATTTCAGTAAAAAATAGATGAGTCTGAGCAACTTCACGTTAAAATATCATCGTTGCGGCCCTGCCAATAGGACAAATCTTTTAGAGCCGCAAAACAGGACTTATTCTTATGAAGAACAGCAAACGCCGCATGACAATCCGCCCTATTCTCTT
>JACMJB010000438.1 GCA_014380815.1 Armatimonadota bacterium | reverse complement strand
CGCCTCGGTGCCGCCGGGATAATCCAGCGCCAGCGTCACATCCAGCGCAATGCCGACGTCGGGCTTGAGGTGGTAGGCCGCCGCGCTCGCGCCGCGCAGGCCCACCTCTTCCTGAGTTGTCGCGACCGCGAAGATCTCGCATTGATGCGCCGATAGGGCGCGCAGCGCCTCCAGCATCACGAAGACCGAAAGACGGTTATCCAGCGATTTGCTGACGACATTCCCCCCGATGATTTCAGCGGTGCGGGCGAGGGTCACCGGGTCGCCGACCTCGACTTTGTGTTTGACATTCTCGCTGGTCATGCCGACATCCACGAAAAGCTCGGAAAGCTTCGCCCCCTTTTCTCGCTCCTCGGGGGCGGCTCCGGGCTTTGCCATGGTCTGAAGAACGCCGAGAAGACGGTCGCCGGTGAACCCGTGAACATGGACTCGCTGCGCCACGAGGTTTCGGGCATCGAAGCCGCCTACCGGCTGAAGACGGATGAACCCTTTTTCGTCAATGTGGCGCACGTAGAAACCGATCTCGTCCATGTGGGCGGCGATCATGACGCGCGGACCGCCACAGCCCCTCCGAACTCCGACCACACTTCCCATCGCATCCACGCGCACCTCATCCGCAAGAGCGCTCATTTCATCGAGCACGACCTTGCGGATCGGCTCCTCGCGCCCCGGCACGCCAGGAGTTTCACACAGTTTTTTCAAAAGATCGAAGTTCACCACACGCCTCCCCGTAGCCTATCCCGTTACTATTCTTCTTTTTCGCCAGCGGATCGGGTTTTGCCTCCCCGCTCCGTGGGGGGCAAATTACCGGCTCTCAGTGGGGCACCGGGATCTTCTCCAGTGCTTCCTCAATAATCGTTTGCGAAAGCGCGCCGCCGTAACGGGCCTTGGTATCCAGAAGAACGCGGTGGGCGAGCACCGGAACGGCGAGGGCGCGAACATCGTCTGGCAGAACGAAATCGCGCCCTTCGATGGCGGCGCGTGACTGGGACATACGGTACAGGGCGAGCGATCCGCGGGGGGAGATACCAAGCCGGAGGCGCGTGTCGGCGCGGGTACGCTCGATCAGGCGCAGAATATACTCCGCGATGGCGCGGTCCACGCGGACCGTGCGCACCTGCCCCTGAAGCGTCAGCACCTCGGCGGTGGTCAGGACAGGGTCCAGATCGTCGAGCGGGTGCCCGTCATTCTGACTGTAAAGGATCTCCAGTTCGTGTTCCAGGTCCGGATAGCCGAGCGTGATCCGTACCATGAAGCGGTCAAGCTGTGCTTCTGGCAGGGGATAGGTGCCATGGTAGTCGGAGGGGTTCTGGGTGGCCACCACAAAGAACGGCTGCGGCAGTTCCCGGCGCCTGCCTTCGATCGTCACCTGGTTCTCGCTCATGACCTCCAGCAGGGCGGACTGGGTACGCGGCGAGGTGCGGTTGATCTCGTCCGCGAGCACAACGTTGGCGAAGACCGGACCTTCCCGAAACGAGAAGGTGCCGTCTTTTGGGCTGTAAAAGCTGCTTCCCGTGATGTCGGCGGGGAGCAGGTCCGGCGTGAACTGAATCCGCCGAAACTCGCCATCAATGGAGCGGGCCAGTGACTTTGCCAGGGTCGTCTTGCCGGTTCCGGGAACATCTTCCAGCAGTGTGTGCCCGGCGGCGAGCAGTGCGGTCAGCAGCAGTCGGATGCTTTCGGTTTTGCCGCGAATGACGCGGGCAAGGTTGGTCTCGATCCGGGAGACCTGGGAGGCGAAAATGTCGTTCATGCGGCGGGGGTCGATGTTCCTTTGGTTGCTTGGCTGCCGCGATGGCTTCTGTCTGCGGGCTGCGCCTCCATGCGGGCCAGCAGCTTTCGCATCTCGCCCACTGCCGCCGCGGCAGCGGTTTCCTCCCGCAGCAGTGTGCCGAACCGGGCACGTTCGTAAAGCGGGATGAACTCTCCGGCGAGCGCGGCGAAGGCTTGATGTTCATCCGGCGAGGGAAGGTTCGTCAGCGACGTGAGATGCTCCTGCCAGGTGCGGTTCTCCGGAAGAGGGACCCCGCGCCGCGCAAGTTCACCCTCGAAGCGGGAAGCAAGCGCGGCAAGCGTCTCGCTGGAACGGGAGTAGGCGTCGTAACCTCCGAGCCGCATCGCCTGTCCGGCACGACGCCGCCGCACCGCAAGATAGATCGCCCCCCCGGCCAGTGTCCCGACAGTGAGGGTTCCGACCAGCCGATTGACCTGTTCGGGTTTCAGGTCGCCCACCCAGTCTCGCACCGCCTGAAAGGCGTCCTGGATCCGCTCCCAGAATACCTGATTTTGGCCGATCGGCTCCGGCTGAAAGTTCGGGCGACCGCTGCCCGGCGTCGCGTCCACAGTCACCCAGCCGGTTCCGTTTATCCATGCTTCGGTCCAGGCGTGGGCATCGCGCTGGCGGACAATCGTGATGTTGACGCCGCCGCCCTCGTGGGCGTAGTAGCCGGTCACATAGCGGGTCGGGACGCCGACACAGCGGAGCATAAGGGCGGCGCTGGCGGCGAAATATTCACAGTGGGCATCCTTGGGCGGGCTGCTGAGCAGAAAGTTGGAAACGGGATCACCCGGTCCGGGATCAACGGTCAGACTGTACTGATGGTGATTCATCAGGTAGCCGGTGACCGCCTCGATCTTTTCCGCGGGCGTCTTCGAGCCGCCCAGCGCCGCGCGAGCGAGTTGGCGCACCTTCGGGTCAATCGTGTCCGGCACCTCCAGACAGCGCTTCCTGGTCTCCGGGGTCAGCCTCTGAGCCAGCACTCCCTGGATGCGTTCGTTCGCGGGGATGCTGAGCGTGTAGCTGAACGGTGGGGTGGCGCGGGTGCGAATCGGGCCACCGGTGCCGGGGGACCACTGGATGTTTTCGGCATCGGTCAGGTCTACCTCGGAGACGTTTAGAGGGGCATAGATCAGCGAGTTGCCACGGACCAGACGGGTGACCAGGGCAATGCTGGTGACGCCGATCAGGGGGTCGCTCGGCCCGCTGGGAAGCCGCAGATCGGTGTCTGCGTTTGGCGTACTGTAGGGCCTCTCCGTCGCGGTCGGACCCCAGCGTCCGTCTTTGTAGGTGTCAAAGGCCATGCCGCGCAGATGCGGGTCTCCGATATAGCCATCGCCGCCGGTAATCCGCAGCACTCGCATGGGAGAGCCACGCAACCCGAAGGTCCGGCCAAGAGAAGGCTGATCCGCCATCAGGCTGGTCTCCATCTGCTCCATCCGCTGCCCGAGCAGATTGTTGCCCCACTCCGTGATGTCGCCACGGAAGGCATTGAAGGCCCGGAATGAGACAAGCCCGACCGTGAGCGCAAGCGATACCGCGGCCCAGCGCAGCGCAGATGACAGCCGCGTCATGCCCCCCGAGACGGCAAGGGGCCGGCCTCCCTCCTGAACCTGGCTTCGATACGAGCGAAGTCCCAGCACCACGACGAGCAGATAAACTGGTGCGATCAGGCGGATATAGCGATCATCAAATGTATTGCAGGCGGTCAGAAACACCAGGCCGGAAAGCAGCAGCACGGCAAGCGGGGCACGCGGATTATTTGGAACGTAGCGCCAGGCCTGCACCAGCATCTCCCCGCCGTATATCAGCCCGAAAAAGCTGCGCATCCAGGCTGGAAGAATCAGATATTCTCCTCCGTTCGGTTCCAGCGCGCGCGAGGTCGCATAGGCGATCCCGATCAAGCCGATCCGCAGGAACCAGCGTACCGGGGAGCCGTTCTCCAGACGAGCGTTTATCCCGTAGGTGGCCAGAAGAGCCAGAATGTACACCGGGGCGAGTGGTACCGCCCCCTTTCCGATGACAAAAAGAGTCACCAGCGCAACCACCCCAGCGGCGGTGATCTCCCAGGGCAAGCGCGGCATCCGAGGGGTTTCCATCACAGCGACTCCACGCCCGCCGCGAAGGCGTCGGCGTCTATGACAACGACCTGATGCTCGAAGACCGGGTCTTCGGCAGGGTTTAGTGCGGGCGGCGAGGCGCGCACCACGATGATCTTCACCCCCGCGCCCTGAGAACGAAGCGATTCGGCAAACGCGCGCCGCGAATCGTCCCAGTCCAAAAACACGCAGATCACAGAAGTTAGCTGGGGAAGGTCCTCTGCCAACTGTGGCAGCAGGGTGCTCAGCGTATCGGTGGCGGTCGTCTGTGTATTTGCCAGGATGTCCAGAACCTGCTCGTTTGTCGCCAGGCCGCGACCGGACTGAAGCCGAAAAAGCTCCGGCCCAGCCCCAAAAAGATCCACGACATACTCCTGACCCGCCAGGTAATCGCTCACGGCGGCGGAGATCGAGACCGCCCGCTCAAAGTCATTGCCGCGCTGCTCATACACAGCGCGGGCACGTCGGCTTTGCGGGATGATCAAGGCGCCCAGGGTCGGCATGCTGTGAATGATCGGGCTAGTCGGAACGGGGATATAGGTGTCCAGAATCACCGCGACCCGCAGAAAATACTCCTCGCGCCACTCGCGCAGGATCGGGGTGCCCGCCATCCGGGCCGTCGCCCGCCAGTCAATATCGCGGATATTGTCCCCCTCGCGAAACTCCCGGTTCCCGAAGTACTCGAAAGACTCCCCAACGCTCGAAGCCATCGTGATCCCGCCCGGCTGATAGCGCCTGCCAGTCGGCACCTCCAGGCGCGTCAGCGGGCGATACTGGGGATACACCGTCACCGACTGACTCTCCTCGAACGCGCGGTAGGCATTCGTCACCCCAAACGGGAAGTCAGACTCGACGCGCCATCCTTTGACTTTGAAGACCCCGCGCCGGGGACAGATCAGACCTGCTCGGACTCGGACCGTTTCGCCGGGAGCAAGACTGCCGATCAGAACGCCGTTTTCCTGCTCGGCATCTATATCGAGCGGTAACTTATGCGCCAGGACGGTCAGGTCCAGGCCGGGAATCCGCACACTGTCCTGGGTGATCTCAAGGGTGACCGGGAGCGTCGTGCCCGCCGCCGCACGGCTCCCATGAATCGCGCGCAGCCGGACCCGTGGCTTCGCGAGGGGCAGGGCGAGAAGGCAAACGAGCCAGACCCCGCAGGCGTACAGGAATGGGATGTAGGTCTGGATGTCCAGCGACATCCCTCCGAAGATTCCCAGCGCGAAGGTCAGACCGAGAAACCAGCGTCCTGCCCGTGTCAGTCGGTAATTGTTGGTACGCCAGAACTGCCGCGACAGCGCCCCGCCGTATAGCGGATGCTGATTGATCTCCTTGGTCGCGGGCAGAGACAGCGGAAGCCGCCGCGCGAAGGAAGCCCCCACGCGCGGCTGGCCCAAAAACCAGCGCCAAGCCTGGGAAAGCTCCGCGATCTCGCCCCGCGAAAAAGGCTTGGCCCGCTCTGTCGTTGTCTCCGGGGCTGATGTTGAAGGGGAAGGGATCGTCGTCACGCTCGTTAATTAGTATCTTCCTCTATATCAGAAATCGCGGGGCAAGCGTTTCGGATTTCTGGCTATGGGGACCGGGAGCCGGAATTTAACACTCTCTTAATCTTGGGACGTTAAACTGTTTGTACGGCTCCCTATCTCCCGAAAGAAGAATCCATTAAACCATGCGCTTCCCTCTTCCCCTTTCCCGGCTGACCACACTCGCCGCG
Source organism: Armatimonadota bacterium (assembly GCA_014380815.1). GTDB lineage: Bacteria > Armatimonadota > Armatimonadia > Armatimonadales > Armatimonadaceae > JACMJB01. Next base: position 1,423 of record JACMJB010000438.1, on the reverse strand, counting down.
CTCGGCATCGTCATGGTCAGCGCCGCGAATGCTCAGCAGATCGGTTCGCTCAGTTTCGTCGGTCAGGCTACCTTTAACTCCGGGTCCGCACCACTCCAGGTCGGTGGGACAACCGCGGGTGGGCTTTCCGGTATCACCTATGACTCGATCCGCAGCCAATACTACGCGATCAGCGACGACGCCAATAACGCGCGTTTCTACACGCTCGGGCTGAATCTTTCCCGTACGGATGTTCAGGGGCGGCCTGTTTTCGCCAACTCGGATGTCGCGTTCAGCGGTTTCACGACCCTGCAGACGCCAAATGGCAGCGGCGGCTTTATTCCGGTACCAAACGGCGGCATTGATCCCGAGGACATCGCGCTTTCCGGCGATGGCGGTTCGGTCTATATTGTCTCCGAGGGGAATAAAAATACCGGGATTCCTGCGTTCGTCAATCAATTTTCCCTGGCGAACGGTCAGCAGCTCAATGCGCTCACTGTGCCGACGGGATTCCAGAACACGGCAGGTACCACGCAGGGGCCGCGTCAGAATACCTCGTTTGAGTCGCTGACCCTGGCAAACGGGGGGAACCGCCTGGTCACCGCGACCGAGAACGCCCTGCAGCAGGACGGACCTCCGAATGCGGCAAACGGGCCGGGATCACCCTCGCGCATCCTGACCTACGACCTGCAGACCGGACAGCCGGGCGCGCAGTATCTTTATAATGTGGACCCTGTTCTGGAAGCGCCCGCGACCGGGAACTTCGCCACTGCGGGCCTCTGTGACATTCTCTCGCTTGGCGAGAATCAGTATCTGTCGCTGGAGCGGTCGTTCACGGTAGGGGGAGCGCTAGGCGGGGGCAATCGCTTCGACAGCAACGGGAACCCGATCGTCGTCGGTCCGACCGGCTATGCGGTGAAGCTGTACCAGTTCTCGCTGGATGGCGCCACCGATATCAGCGCGATTCCTTCCCTGCTCGGCGCCAGCGGCATTACCCCGATCCAGAAGACCCTGCTGCTGGACTTCAGCACGCTTGGCATCGCTCTGGATAATCTGGAAGGCATCGAGTTTGGGCCGCGGCTGGCGAATGGTCAGCAGTCCCTCGTCGTGGTCAGCGATGACAACTTTACCGCGGGACAGTTCACCCAATTCGTCGTCTTCGCGGTGACCCCGGCGGCTCCGGAGCCGGGCACGCTCGCGCTGGCTGCGATGGGTCTGCTTCCCCTTGCGGGTCTGGTGGCTCGGCGCCGCTTCCAGAAATAGTTCGCCCTGGTAAAGCCCCCGCGTCAGAGGTCCGGCGCGGGGGCTTCCGCTGGGATTTCTGCTCCTGCCGGAGCTGCAACTCTGGATTTTGAGCGATCAAGATTTCTCGCATGCGTTTTTCTCGCTGGTGACGCCTTGGGATTATCTGCCTGGCGCTTTTCGGATTCTCAACGAGCTCCAT
>JACMJB010000437.1 GCA_014380815.1 Armatimonadota bacterium | reverse complement strand
CCGCTCATCGAGGTGATTTCGCTGGAGGAGGCTGCGCTTGGGCGCGCTCTGGGCCGGGAAGGGGCGGTCCTTCTTGTAAATACTACCAGCGTTGGCATGCACCCACGCGACGCCGAGATGCCGCCGCTTCCTCTGGAGGCCCTGCATCCGGATCTGTTTGTCAGCGACCTCATCTATAATCCCCCGCAGACTCGCCTGCTTGCCGCCGCCGAGGCGCGGGGGTGCCGGACCCAGAACGGCCTTTCGATGCTGGTCTGGCAGGGCGCGCTTGCCTTTTCCGCCTGGACCGGGGTCCTGGAGCCACCCGTCCGTGTCATGCGGGAGGCGGTGCAGGCGGCGCTCCTGAATCCGGGAAAATAACCGGGAGCGACTGGGGACAAAACGGGAGCGAAAGCGGAGAAAAACCCGGTATACCTTTCTGGAATGCCTGCGTCCAAACGCCCTTCCCGTGGTACCATCGAACTGCCGGTAACGCCTGACTTTTGTTCGCATTTTCCTGATTAGAACAAGCCCATTTATGAGCAGCAGCCGCAGCAATGACAGCAGCAGCGCCGACGAGGAAGCCGCCTCGACACCGGGAGGTGATTTCGACCGCGCTGCCTCATTCACCGGCACATCCCGCCGCCTGAACCGTCGCTTCACCGCGTATCTGGACCAGGGGTTCCAGCGCAAAATGCGGCAGCAAAGGCGCGCGCTGCTGGGGGTTGGCTTCGTGGTTTCCGCGATCTCCGTTCTGGTGGCCCTCGCCGCTGCCCAGGGCCTGCGGGAATTGTGGGTGGCACTGGTCGTATCCGGCGCCTTGATCGGTCTGGGGGGGACAGCAGCCCTGCGGAGCCTGCTGCGGTGGCGGCAGCGGATGCAGCGCAGACGCACGGTCATTCAGACCGGCATCCCCGTGAACGCCTTTCTTGTTCAGGCAAATTCTGCCCTGCTTCAGCCCCAAAATCAGACGCTGCCGTGCCTGGTGCTGATCAGCTTTCAGCCTGAGGTCAGCAGCGAACTGGAGTATCTGCAGTCGCTGGCTCAGCGGGTCTATGCCCTGAAGAACACCTGCCCTGACGATCCGGATGGGCAGTATGTCGCCGGGCTGACCACGGATGAGCGCGCGGTTCCGGGTCGCCGTCGCCCACTTCCCCACTCCTTCACCGATGGCTCCGTCATCTACTGTGCGGATCTCTGGGTGTCCCCCGGCGACCTGCAGGGGTCGCGTCTCCAGAAGCACGTCCTTCCCTGTATCGCCGAGCCGGGTCCCGTCGGTGAGATCGAACTGGTCCCCTGGTGGCTCCTCAGCGAACCAGAAAAGTCGGTCTCTCCCACCGAGAACGCTGAGGGTCGGCTGCCGAAGCGCTGAAGCCGATCATTCTTCGGTCGGCACCAGAAGATCTCCAAGCCGCAGACGGCGCGTCTCTCTGGCTTGATTGGCCTGGTATACGAGGCCGCTGTAGATGTCCAGACAGGAAAGCCAGCCGTCCCCGCAGGCCCAGGTGTCAATGCAGACCGCATGGCCAAAGTTCAGCGGCAGGCCGTTTTTCTGGCTGGTATGTCCGCAGACCATGATCTTGCCACTCTCGTGGGGAGCCGGGTTGCCGAACTTGCACCAGTAAAGGGTGTAGCGCGGCTGCTCGTAGAGCGGCAGATCCGGGTAGGCGTTCGCGTGGACGAAAAAGTGGGTCTCGGTTTCCCAGCAGTCCACACACTGCTGCTCAATGAAGCTCCAATGCGTATCCGGGATGCCGTCGAGTGAGCCTTGGTACGAATCGAGAGTGGCATCTCCGCCGAACTTTCGCCACTCCGCAAGCGAAATCCGACGATCGTCGCGGGCATCGAGCAGCATCAGCTCATGATTGCCGCGCAGCGCGACCAGATGGTGTGTCTTGCTCAGGGTAATCAGACGCTCCAGGACACCGCACGTGTCCGGACCACGGTCCACGTAATCTCCAAGCGTCACCAGGGTGTCCGTCGGCAGCGGCGCGACGAAGGCGAGGAGGGTTTCCAGAGCGGTGGAACAGCCGTGAATATCGCCAATTACCAGGATGCGGCGCATAGTCTCGTTTGCAGCTTAGGGGGCGGACTCGGAATTCGTATCGTGTTCCAGCTCAGCGTGACTCTCTGCGGTCATGGTTCGGTCTCCTATTCGCCCAGCAGGTCGGCAAGAAGCTCCTGCGTCTCGTGCATCGCGCTTTCAAAGGCGGTCAAAACATGGTCAATCTGGGCGTCGGAGATGATCAGCGGCGGTTCGAACCGCATGACTTTGGGGTTGTTCAGCGTATAAGCGGCAATCACGCCGTGGTGTACCAGCGATCCGATAGTCAGCTTCCCAACGTCGGCATCTTTGAACTCAACCCCGATCATCAGGCCAAGACCGCGCGTCTCCGCCAGCAGGTCCGGGTATCGCTGTTGGATCTGACGCAGGCCGCCCAGGAGCCGCTCTCCCTTGCGCGCCGCCTCGGCAGGCAGGTTGTCGTCCAGGGTCAGCCTGAGCGCCGCGATTGCGGCGGCGCAGACCATCTCCCCGCCACCGAAGGTGGAGGTGTGGATAAACGGGTTTTCCCGAAACACTTTGTCCCAGACGGTGGGGGTACCCAGTACGGCTCCAATAGGGACAACACCTCCGCCAAGCGCCTTGGACAGTGTCATCAGGTCGGGCGCGACCCCCCAGTGCTCACAGGCGAACATTTTGCCGGTGCGCCCCAGACCGGTCTGCACCTCATCCAAAATCAGCAGCGCGCCCTGGTCGTCGCAGAGCCGCCGCGCGGCCTGCAGGTAGCCGTCGGGAGCCACATGAATCCCGTTCTCTCCCTGAATCGGCTCCAGAATCACGGCGGCAGTGTCCTGTCCGATCACCGCGGACAGCGCCTCCGTGTCCCCAAACGAGACATGGGTGAAGCCCGGTATCAGCGGCGCGAACGGGGTCTTGTAGCGCTCACGGCCCGATGCGGAAAGCGCCCCGAATGTTTTGCCATGATACGAGCCGATCGTGGAAACGAAGCCGGTCCGCCCTGTCGCCATGCGCGCGAACTTGAGCGCGGCCTCCACGGCTTCGGTCCCGGAGTTGCAGAGGAAACTGTACTGCAGATCGCCCGGCGCGACACTTGCCAGGAGCTCGGAAAGGTCGGCGAGGGGCTTATTCAGAAATGTCTTGGAAGAAAGCGGAAGCCGGCGCATCTGCTGCACGGCGGCTTCGACGACGACCGGGTTTGCATGACCGAGCGAGAAGACGCCGTATCCACCCAGACAGTCAATGTACTCTTTCCCTTCCAGATCGCGCAGAGTCGCGCCACAGCCCTCCCATTCGATCTTGTCGAAGCCACCCAATTTGAGAAGGTTGAGGGCGGTGGGGTTGACATACTTCGCGTATTTTTCCACCGTTTCCTGAGTGATGCGCTCTGCCTCGCTAGGGTCCATTTCCGTCTTCGCCGCTCCTCGCCGCTTCGCAGTCGTTGCTCCCAGTGTATCATGCAGGGCGTTTCTCCCACGGAGTGGTGCGGTCGGCAGGGTATGGTGAGGGTGTCATGGCAGCGAAACCACAGGTGAAGGTCGTCTCCGTGGGACGGCTTCGGGAGCCGTTCTGGCGCGATGCACAAGCGGAATACCAGAAGCGGCTGGGGGCGTACACGACTCGCTTGGAGGTGGCTGAAGTCGCCGATGAGCCGACGCCGGAGGACGCTTCTCCTGCGCAGGAGGTCGCGATCCGTCAGAAAGAGGCGGAACGACTTCTGACCCGGATCGGCGAGCGCGAGTATGTCATCGCTCTGGACAGCAGCCGGGGAAAGGCGTTCACTTCCCCGGAGTTTGCCGCGCACCTGGAGCGATGCTTTGCCGAGGGCGGGCAGAGCGCCCTGACCTTCGTGATCGGCGGGTCGCTTGGGCTGCACCAATCGCTGCTTACCCGCGCCGATCTGATAGTCACTTTCGGCGCGTTCACCTTCCCCCATCAGTTGATGCGCGTGCTGCTGCTGGAGCAGCTTTACCGCGCCTTCAAGATCCAGCGCAGCGAACCCTATCATAAGTGACGGGTCGTCCCCAGGCGATTCGCATTCTATTCGCATTCGATCCGTGCGACGCGCACAACGGGCTGGGTGCCGTAGGGGTTTGCGGTGGCGGCAAGGGTGAGCAGGGTGCCGTCTACGCTCTGGGTGAATCGCAGCGGCTCACCATTATCCGTCCACTGGATCGTCCGGACCGTCGGAAGCGCGCCCGCCACGGTTTCTCGTCGTCCGATGTCGCCGCCAAGGTGCATGTTTCCGGTGATTCCAAGGTCGAAGACAAAGAGGTAAAAGGCGTCGGGGGTCTGCAGGACGAAATCAGTCCCGCTGCACAGGAGTTTCGTCGGGCGGCCGGCGTAAAGGCTCCCACCGGGGCAGCGCTCGATCCAGTGTCCTACCACATCCAGCGCCGCGCGCTCATAGGCAGGCAACGCGCCGGATGCCAGGGGACCGACATTGAGCAGCAGATTCGCGCCAGCGCCGCGACACTGCGCCAGCTTGGTGATGATCTGCGCGGGACCTTGAAACGAAAAATCTCCCGCCGAAGCCGCTCCCCAGTGGCTGCTGAGCGTGTCGCACCTTTCACGCGCCACATACTTCTGCGTCGCGGCAGGCTCCACCACAGTGGGTGCGCCCTGCTCGAACGTCAGAACGTCTACCTCGGGATGCCCGCGTTGTCCAAGCGCTTGGGTGCTGGAGTTGTTGATAAGGATCGCCTGCGGCTGGAGCCGCCGAATCAGGCCATACAGAGCGTCCTCCTGCCAGTCCTGATGCGGACGCGCCCAGTTTCCGTCGAACCAGAAACCATCCACGGGGCCGTAGTGGCGGCATAAAATCTCAACGGAGTCACGCAGGTACTGCTGGTAGGCATCCCAGTTCTGATCGAAGGAGTCCTGCTTCCAGTCAAGCGTGGTGTGGTAGAAAAACAGGCCCATGCCCTGGGCCTGGCAGGCATCGGCGAACTCCCGCACCAGATCGCGCTTTGCCGGAGAGTGGGGCGCGTCGAACGCGGAGAGACCGCGCGTATCGTAGAGCGAAAAGCCGTCGTGATGGCGGGTGGTGAGGCAGATATAGCGAAACCCGGCGCGCTTCGCCCATTGTACCAGGGCCGGGGCATCCCAGGCGTCCGCCGTGAACTGGTCCATCAGCCTCGCGTATTCAGGACGCGCGACGGAGTGATGTGCCATGGTCCACTCGCCACGGTTCAGCAGCGAGTACAGTCCCCAGTGCAGGAAAAGGCCATAGCCCCACTGCTCGAACCGCGCGATACGTTCCGGTACTTCAGGGAGATCCATTGATGAGACCGGCGCAGGCGAACGCAGCGAGTCAGGCAGTGGCAGCTTCGGGTTCCGGTGCGGAGAGCGCCTGGACCAGGCGCTCGAAGTTCTCAGGACTCATATTGCCACGCGAAAGGTTCGAGGACTGCGGGCTGTTGGTCGTCACGGCGTCCGCGGGCAGTTCGGGGACTTTGGTACGCCAGAGCTTCGCGTTGGCAGCGCCGTACTGCAGCACGAAAAGCCGCTTCGCATGAACGGCATGGCGGACCAGTTCCAGATTATATGCCTGCGAGACAAGCGGCTCTTCCAGATCCTTGAAGTCGAAGGAGCGCTGTGACCGGTAGGGATGCCATTGCACCACGGCGATCCGGCTCAGCACGGTATCACGGTCTACTTGATGATCGGTCTGGCAGGCGTTCAGCAGGTCCGCCAGGGCATCGTTCCATACTTTGTGAAGGTTCGTACCCTCGAAACGAGGGTCCAGATAAAAAAATGGATACTCGCTCTCAAAGGTCAGCGTCCGCATATTTTCGGTTTCAAGATCGGGGACGCGCGTCAGGTCTTCATCGTCCAGGGGGGAGTACGACGGGTTTTTGCCCAGAAGAATCACCCGCGCAGTGCGGGGGTTGCCGATGTAGGGAAGCGGCGGAAGCTGTAGCTGCGCCTGCTGCGGCGGCTTAGCCTTGATATTGACACGCCGTACGTACCACTCGTCTTCAGGCAGGGCGTAGCGCGCGCCAACCTTCGTCCACGGATTATCCAAAAAAATCGCCTCTTTAACGCTGGGGGTCAGTCTAGGTCAATTTGGGGTCAAATTGCAACCCGCATTTCCCCTATTATATAGCGATTTGCCGCCAAATGAACAGCGGCGGTCTGCGGCTTTCCGGGATCAGCCCAGAATGCGCTGCACGAACGAGATTAGCTCGACCGGGTTGAAGGGTTTGGTGAGGTAAAGATCGGTCCCGCTGTTGTAGCCCTGGGCCACGTCGTCGTCGAGCGTTTTGGCGGTCAGCATGATAACCGGCAGGTCCGCGAGCAGTTCGTCGCGGCGAACCGCCGCTACCAGTTCGTAGCCGTCCATCTCCGGCATCATGATGTCGGTGATCAGCAGATCAGGACGCTCCCCCATCATCAGGCGCATCGCTTCCACACCGGTGGTCGCGGTTACCGCATTGTAACCACTGCTCTCCAGATTGAAGACGATCTGGCGGAGGATGTTTTGATCGTCCTCCGCCACCAGAATGCGCCGCCGGGCACGTTCCGGATCGGAGACAGGCGGCAGACCGGGTACCCCCTCCGCCTCGTTTTCGTTTACGGCGGCGCGCTCTGGCGTCGGCGTCAAGCTCATTCTCGCGAAACCTTTCTCCTCTGGACCATTTTCCATGCCGCGGGGCAGGAGGGACGTGGTCCTCGTGTCGGAAGCCAGTTTCTTAGCTGCTTTCCGCACGGCAAATTTTAGACAGCGCGGGATCAAGCCACGTAACAATGATTTTCTCATAAGTTTGACCTGGAACGCAAGCATGGTATAATTAACCCAGGTTAAATTAACCATGGTTAACACTCTCCCTAAAACTGCGCGCAACCCACGTCATCTCAGCAAGGCCACCGGAGATATTCTCAAGGCGATCTATACGCTGCAGGGTGACGCTGCCGCCGCTGCCGGAGGGGGCGGGGTCTCGGTTGCACTGCCCTCAGAGATCGCGGCACGCACCGGGACATCGCGGGCGTTTGTGACCAAAATGCTGAAAATGTTGAAAGAGCAAGAGCTGGTCGAGTACGCCCCGTACCGCGGGGTGCGCCTGACGCCTTCGGGTGCCCGTTCGGCAACGGAGCTTTCGCGCCACCACCGGCTGCTGGAATACTTTCTCGCCAACACCCTTGGCTTTTCGCTGGAGGACGCCCACACCGAGGCTGAGCGCTTAGAACACGTTATTTCGGAGCAGTTCGAAGCCCGTTTAGATATTTTTCTGGGGCGTCCCCAGACCTGCCCTCACGGTGCTCCGATCCCCGCCCCGGACAGCATCTACTCGGAGGTTTTTCTGAATACCGTAGACGAAAAGAGCAGCGCGCAATGACATTTTCCACACTGCCATCTGTGGACCCCAAGCAAAAGGCGGAGATGGTGCGGGTCCTCAAGGAGAACTGGCGCGAAGAGGTGGTCGTCTCACGGGTGTACCGCGCCCTTGCCGACGCGGAGCAGAGTCCGAAGCGGCGTGAACTGCTGGGACGGATGGCGGTCTCCGAGGAGGAGCACGCCGCGCTCTGGGCCGAGCGCCTCGCCGCACTGGGAGAGTCCGTGGACCCACGCGAGGCGGACGGGGATTTTCAAAAGCAGAGCCGTCTGCTCCGGCTCTTTGGGCCGGATGCCATGATTCGCCGGATCGAGAGAGAGGAGCGAGGCCATGTCGTGGACTATCAGGCGCAGATCCTCGCCCTGAACGACCCGAAATCCACGGCGATCCTGGAGCAGGTGATCCCCGACGAAGAATCGCATGCCGCACGGCTGCGGGCGATGGCCTCGGAATCGCAGACAGGGCCGCGTTCCCGCCTGGACTCGCTGCTCGGCAAGGAACGATGGCACGCGCACGGGACCGGTACCTGGATCGGTGACGCTATTTACGGGGTCAACGACGGGCTGGGGGCGGTCTTCGGCATCGTTTCCGCTGTTTCGGGAGCGTCGTCCGCAAGCCCCAGATTCGTCCTGGTCGCCGGCCTCGCGGGCCTGATCGGCTCCGCCTTCTCGATGGGTTCTTCCGCGTATCTTGCGGCAAAGT
>JACMJB010000436.1 GCA_014380815.1 Armatimonadota bacterium | reverse complement strand
GCGTTCGGTCCGGTGGGGGGGGAATGCGCTCCGGGTCCCGCTGCACCGGCGGCGGCGGGGTGGCCTGGGCTACCTGCGGCGGCGGGGGGGGCGTGGGCTTTGCGGCCTCGACTGGTGGAGCTTGGAAAAGCTCGATCGGGGGCAGGTCATCTACCTTCGCAATGGGAAGACGACTCGCCATGACCCCCGCGCCGCCAAGGATCAGAAGGTTCAGGCCGACAGAGGCAATCAGACCGAGACCGAAGCGTCGGCCCATCCGATTGTCTTCCTCCAGAAGCGGATTGTAGTTTTCGTATTGTTGGCTCGGAACAAGGCCCGTCAGCCGGTTCAGTTTTTTGCGTTTTGACATCGTGTCTTCTCTTTTCGTGGCCTTCGCAGCGCGGTGATAATAATGTCCTGAAGCACTACCCTTGACTTACTCGCCGCGTCACCCAGCCACGGGGCGCGATCTCAAACAACCTCACCTTAAACGATCTCGTCGCCCCCAGGTGTGACGGCCCGGAATTACGGCGTGGTGACCGTGGCGGGCTTAGCATCCTCCGAAGTCGTCGCGATGGCAAACTTGGTCAACCGGACGCCACGCGCCTGGTCAATACACTGCACCACCAATCGGTGTGGAACGGAACCATCGGCATTGATCACAATGGATTGTTTGGAAAGGTCAACATTATTGCCGGCCTGTTTCTTAATGCTGGCAAGCAGAATCGGCCCAATATCCTTGCCGGTCACATTTTTGTCGTTGACATAGACCTGCTGCTTCCCATTGATCGAAACAGTCAGGGTCGTTCGGGTGTCGGTCTTGTTCGGAAATTTCGCATCGGGCAGGTTGACATTAATGCCTTCCAGCTTGATGACGTTCAGCGAGGTCAGAATGAAAAACACAAGCAGAAAGAACATCGTGTCAATCATGGGGATGATGGGGATTTCCGGCAGATGCCGCTCCCGTTTTCGGAATGCCATTGCTTTGGAGTCGCCTTCTGGAAAGAACCTTCAAAAGTTTTCAGACTGACTGATCTGCGGGACACCGTTTGTTTCCGTACTAAACAGTGCCCCACAGAGAGCGGCGGAAGGGGAAGAGAAACTAGCGGGCGACCGGCGCGGCGACCGGTGCGACCCGGTCCGTCGAGAGTGTGGTCGGCGCGACCCGTCCCGTGCCCAACAGTTCGTTGATCAGCGAGTCGGCGGCGTTCTCGGCCTCGGCGACAATATTATCGCGCCGAGAGGTGAAGTAACCATACGCTGCAAACGAGATGGTCGCGACCGCAATACCGGTCGCGGTGGCATACAGGGCCTCCGCAACGCCCGACAGGACGCCCTGGCTGCCGCCTGCCGCCTGTGCGTTCTGAAACTCGACGAAGACCCGAATCATTCCGATAATGGTGCCGAAGAGACCGGCAAGCGGTGCGACCTGCGTGAACACCTGAAGCACAGGCAGGAAGCGGTCCAGGCGAAGGTAAGCGCCGTTCAGTACCTCTGTGTAGCGCCGCTCAATGAAATCCACGGGCTGGTTTCGCTCTTCCAGAACGGTCGCCAGTGCGGCGGCGACGGGACCGCCCCGGTCCTTGCAGGCGCGAAGCGCCTCGGCCTCTCGGCCTCGGCGAACGTTATCGCGGACCTCCTCCAGCAAACCGGGGGCCGTGTCTCCCTCTTGCTTGTAGGCGATCAGCCGCTCAATGATGAGGGCGATCGTGACCACCGCCATCGGCACGAGCAGCCACATAACGAAGCCACCCTTAACGACAAAATCAATAATGCTTCCCATTCCGCTGTCCTCTCCTGATTCGAGTGCCTGTCCGGTAGCTGAGATGGTTCCCGCTATATCGCATAGCGGTTCTCGCCCACAGACCGGACGTTGCCGGATACGCCGCTCTCCCCCTCCGGCGTTGGCGGCGGGAGTCTGCCCCTTTAGATCCTACAAGGCATGCTGGTTTTTTGGACTCCGTTTCGTCCAAAATGGTTCAAGTTCTTCTACGTATGCCTGCTTCCCCAGCGTAATGGCAGGGTCCATCCAAACAGTAGAGCACCCCGGAATGAGGCGATGCAAGCCGCTCGGGCGGCTTCGGTTGTCAGTCCAGTATAGGCCAAAAAGCAGTGGGGAAGGATCAAAGAAGCGCACCGTGGCGGTGTGAGTTTCCTCACCGCCACGCGCGCTCTGTGACACACGAGATACCCGATAAACTTCGCGATCCAACTCATTATCGGTAAAGAGGTTAGGGTCTCCTTACCCCCTCAGAACAACTCCTAAAACTTTCCGGCAATCCCCAGACGGATCCTGCGACCCTGCTGATACCGGTACCCCGCAAATGCCGATGCGGCATTAAGTCGGCTTTTGCCATCGAACAGGTTTTCAACGCCCAGTTCGACGCCCAGTTTGTTATTCGCGAAGCGCGGCCCGGATGCGATTCGCAGGTTCACCTGGGTGATGGACTCTCGCGAGCCGTTCGGCACCAGTGACGAGGCATACACGCCGCTGCCGTAGGAGAGGGTCCCTCCGACGCTCACACCGGTCGGCAATGCGAACGACAGACCGGCAGTGACCGTGTTGCGCTGGTCCTGGTCCAGATAAAAGTCCACCGGTCGCCCCAGATTGTCGGTCGCGGAGCTGCTGGGGGTCGCGGTGCTGTTCGCGAAGACCAGAAAGCCGCCGAAACCGGGGTTTCCCTGGGGATTGAAGTCGTAGACCAGCTCTGTTCCGTTCACGGTGCTGTCGCCCTGATTCAGAGTCGTGAAAGGTCCCACCTGGGTGCCTGCGATCAGCTGCGAGGTGTCCAGTGTATTTTTGAGGTCCTTGGAATAGATATTCAGTCTCACGATCTGGTTGAGCTTGATCTGGGTCTCCAGTGACAAGTCGTACTGGGTGGTGATCTGGGGCTTAATCCCCTCGATCCCCGCAATCACCCCTTGACCGAGCGCCGTGGGCTGTGTAAAGAGCTGGTTGTACCCCAGACGAAGGATCGTGGGCCGTTTCCCCAGGAAGCTCAGAAAGCGCAGCAGGCGCGGCCCACCCGACTGCGGAAAGGTGTACGCCAGATTGATGCGCGGGCAGAACTCCGACTCATCCACCTTGCGCTGGCGGAAGTTGTTGCCGCTGGAATAGTTCTCCAGCCGGACCCCATAGTTCACCACCAGCGGCAGTGCACTAAGGCGGAAGGTGTCCTGCGCATAAATCGCTCCATAGCTTCCGTTGCGGCGGACCGTCAGCGGAACACCGGTCTGAGTCACCGCGTCCAGTTCGGGCGAGATAGCGCGCAGGGCGGCAAGCGCGGTGGCATTTCGCGCCTGGTAATAATACGACTCCTGCCCCTGCTGATCCTGGTAGACAAAACCCAGCTTGATCTGGTGCGCGCGCGATCCGCCAGGGGTGAAGCCGGAGGGGATCGTGATATCCCCCTGGAACTGCGCCTGCTCGTACTGCTGTCCGATCGCGGACACATACTCCCATGAGGTATCTGGCAAGGCGGAATCCACTACCCCGAGCCGCGAACCGCCTTCGAAGACCTTGACATCCGACAGCGCCACGCCCGCCGCCAGATTCAGCGTCTTTTCGCCACCGAGAAGCTGGGTGAGCTGGATAAACAGACTGTTGGAGTTATCTTTCTGCCGCGTCCCTTTACCCTCGCCCCGCTGATCAATCGGGTAACTGGGATCGCGTCCCAGAAAACCGTTAAACGGTGCCAGGCGGTTCGCGACCTGGTTGCGGCCTGAACTGTAATTGAACAGGGTCGCGATACGGGTAGTTGGGCTGATATTCAAACCAATCGTGCCGAAGAAAAGCTCGGAGGAGTAGTCGTTGTTCGAGGTCTGACCGTTTTCTGAGGCTGGCTCGACGCCGTTGTCGCTGTACTGCTGTCCCAGGCTCAGAGAATAATCCAGAGTTCGCTGAAAGCCGCTGCGGCCTTTAGGCAGCCCCACCGCACGAACCGTGTTGCCGATATTGACGTAATCGTTGGCGGTACCAAAGCCGCCGGTCGAGACGCCGAATTCGACCAGGGGACGCCTCAGATTCGCGGGAGCATCCAGGTCATAGGGCGGGCGCGTGGTGATATTGACCGCCGCACCGCTCTGACCGCCGAACTCCGGCGAAAAGTTCCCGGTGATCACCTTGGCACGCTGGATGGCGTCCGGCGACAGGGACTGGCTGATCGCCCCCGCCCCGTTCTGCGGCAGCAGGATACCGTTGACATAGAGCGCGGTCCCGTTTTGCTCGCCTCTAGGGTGTACCTGGTTCAGGGCATCGTGGGCGAAGCCCGGAAATGTGGTCAGGAACCGTGGGAGGCTCTGCCGGTTGCCCTCAGTGATCGGATAGCGGCGCAGGAATTTCTGGTCGCGCTCCGTCGAGATAGTGGTGTCATCCCGCTTGATGAGTTCCAGGTTTTTGGTGATGTCAATAACCTGCTGGGCGAGCGGGGTGAGCTGCAGATCCACCGGCACCGGCGTATCACCGAGCGTCACCTCGACTGGGGAGCTAGGCTGGAAGCCCACTGCCCGGATGGTGATGCGGTAGACACCGCTCGAAAGAGTCGGGCTGACCGCGAGGCCGGCAGCGTCCGTGGGGAGGGTCTGGCGAAGCTCGCGCCCGGATGTTTCGTCCAGGGCGACGGTCGCGCCGAGGATCGGTTTACCATCGGCTGAGCTGCGGACGGTGATCCGGAAGGTACTGTCCGCGCGGGCGACCCCGGCGGTTGCACCAACCAGCAGGGCAGCGGAGACCGCTGCTACGCCCACTCTCCCCCACGGCATCGCGGCGACCGGTGCTGCGGCCAAAGCAAGCGCGGCGGGGCGACGCTTTTTGCCGTTGTTCCGGTTTCGCGAGATCGGTGTAATGGACCGATCAATCATGATCCGATTCCTCCTCATGCGGATTTTTGCCAGCCCCGAAGGGGGCGGTAGGGCGGACGCATGTCAGCCGACCTACATGGCCTTTGCGCTGTCAGAAACTGTCAGTAAACTCAGCAACCTGAGAGTGGAACGAATGATCCGGCGTTTTGTGACGCCCGTCAAACCGGATCGGAGCGACGAGTGCGCACTGAAGCGGTGACGCTACCGTGGTTATCGGTGCATTCATGCCGTTCCACAAGGCGTGAATGCAAAAACAATTTGGAGATCTGTTAGGAAGCAGTTTCCTGGTAGATTCGCGGGGGGCAGGGCGTCGGCGCAGTGCTCTGTCCGGATCGGCGTCACGGTCAGGAAACGGCAAGGTCTCCGCGCCCGCGAGGGGGCGGAGTGGTCCAGAGGAAAGGTAACCGTCCGCTACCTCAAAACCGAGAACCACCGATCTTTGCCGGAAGGGGTGACCTGTAAAGATTACCTGGAAAAAATCGGTCATTCGCACCCACCATTATGTGAGCAAATGCACTGTTTGAAACCTCAATAAAATGGGAGGGACCAAGCCGGGGTCGAAAGACCTGGCCTTGCCGCAAAGCAGTGACGCCCCCAAGCTAACGCAGTGCAGCTTGCACGACCAAACTGACGAGCCGTACAATGGGGACTGCCCCTGGTAGTCCAACGGCAGAGACAAACGACTTAAAATCGTTACAGTGCGGGTTCAAATCCCGCCCAGGGGACTCCCTATCGGCGCAGCGTGGCCCCGCTCTCCGCTGGCGGGCAGGGCCTCGAGAACCGGAGTCACCTCGCTGAAATCGCCGCCCGTCCGCTCGGTAGTTCCACGACCAAAGCCCACTGTTTCGGAGACAAGATAGAGCGGGCGGCCCTTTACCTCGTCGTAGATGCGCCCGATGTACTCCCCAATGACGCCCAGCGTGATAAGCTGCACACCGGACAGCAGAGACATCACCACCACAAGGCTTGCCCATCCCGGTGCAAATGGATGGCCGGACTGGGCGGCGATAATATATCGAACCGTCGTGATCATCCCGTAAAGGATCGCAAGACCGGCGATGGTGACGCCAAGGTTGGTCGCAAGCTTGAGTGGGGCATGGGAAAACGAGCAGACCGCATCCATAGCCAGCTTGAGCATCTTGCGGAGCGGATACTTGGTCTCGCCTGCGACGCGGGCATCGCGCGAGTAGGGCAGGCCGATCTGCCTGAAGCCGACCCAGGCTGCCATGCCGCGTAGAAAGCGATGCTGCTCGCCCATGCGGTTCAGCGAATCTACCACCTTCCGGTCCATCAGCCGAAAGTCGCCGGTATCGGCGGGAATGTCCACATTGGTCAGCCGCCGTAACAGCCGGTAAAAAACAGAGGCGGTCAGCTTCTTAAAGGCGGTCTCGCCTGCCCGCTCCGTTCGGACCCCATAGACCACCTCATAGCCGTCATTCCGCCACAAACGCAGCATCTGCGGCAGCAGTTCGGGCGGGTCCTGCAGATCGGCATCCAAAAGAACAACTGCGCTCCCGGAAGCATACTGCATCCCGGCCGTGACCGCGATCTGGTGCCCGAAGTTACGGGAAAAAGCGATCACGCGTACCCAGGGCCGGGTTTCGGCCATTTCGCGCAGCAGCGGAAGTGACCGGTCCCGCGAGCCGTCATTCACAAACACCGCCTCCACGGCCCCGAACTCGCGCTGCAGTTCCGCCACCACCGTATCGAGACGGGGGAAAAGAACCGGAATCACCGCTTCCTCGTTGAAAATCGGGAAAACCAGGGAAACCAGCGGCGGCGGTGCATTCGTCCGCGGCGCGGAGTCTGTGGAGAAGTAACGTGGAAATTGGATCATATTCTCTCGTGTTGTGACGCTGACAGCTCGTTGTTTACGGGGCTGCGACGGCGGAAAGCCGCGGCGAAATGTCCTGGTTCCAGACCAGAATGGTGTAGTCTTCCAAGTGGTGCGTTGCGTCTGGGTTACCAAATGCCTGAATCACATTCTTTTCGGTGACAGCGTAAGTGCCAAGAGAGTCCACCACCACGAATCTCACCGGTCCGTGGGATTGATACCAGCGCGTGTCCACCCCCCAGATCAGCGGTTCCATTTTACCGTTGCCGTTCTCGCTACGACGCAGCGCGCGTACCCGCACTCGCCCCTCAGACACAAGCGTTGTGATAGACGAGCACCAGTAGGCCCCGTATCCGTCGCGCAGTCCCCGCTCCTCCAGCCACGCCGCCAAACGGGTCGCGGGTACATCCGCTGGCGCCGTCTGGCGGACGCTGTTCAGAAACGAGACACCAGTGGCTATGGCGACCACCCCAACGAGAACCTGGAAGCGGCCCCGACTGGGGGCCGCTTCCAATCCAAAGCGACCCACAAGAACCGCCGCCATATAGAAAAACGGGAGAAGGTACCGAGCGCTTTGGTTCTCGACTACCCGGTCACTGCATGCGTAGGCGAGGAGGCTTATAAGCATACCCAGCGCCAAAGTCGCGGAAAGACGATCTATGCGGTTGTAGGATTCCGGGCGTGGGGTCGTTCTGCCGAGGGGATATGGACGCCACAGGGACAGGCAGCGAACCAGCGCGTAAAAGACCAGGCATAGCCCGATTCCCTTGGCAAGCGTGATTCCCACACGGGGACTGACATCGGCACTGAAAAACTCCGCCCCGTAAAGCTGTAGGAGATTTCCCGCGGTCCACCAGACATTGCTGGGAAAGTTTAGGAATGACACAAACGATAGATGTTGCGCATAGGAATCTGCTGGGATCTGGAACCCCCCCATAGCTCCCATCGCGGCCATGCCTGCCTTCGACAAAAGGAGGGCCGCGGCGCAGACGCCTAGAACTGATATCTCGCTCCGATGGGTCCCCTCGCCCCGCAGCAGTCGCGTCAAGGCTACCAGTGCCAGAGGGGCGACCGCCACATAAAGGGCCATGTCATCGCCGAACTTTGCCAGGGTGAGCAGCGCGGTGGCGATTCCCAGACGAACCCAGGAGAGAGACGAAAGCAGCCTCCCGGCGGAGTCACGACGACTTTCGGGTGTATCCAGGGCCAGGAAGGCCAGCAGGCAGGGCAGCATGGTTGCGGCATGGGTCGGACCCTGCAGAGCATTGAAGGCGGCGAGAGCGGAAGGCATCCCCATCAGCACGAAACAGGTGAACATACCAAAGCGGCTGCGTGCGCCGCCCGCCGGTCGCCCCCCCGCCAGCCACATCGCCGCTCCCAAACACAGCGTGAACAAAAACGCTGGTACCTCCGCAAGCAGCGGGTATCGCGCGCCGCCCGTCAGGGCAGATGCCACCGTGTAGTAAGGCAGATCCGTCGTATAGGCGCTAAAGGTCGTGAGAACCCAGTGCTTCAGCAAGGGATTGCCGCCCAGAACTGCCTGGGCTTCCAGAAGTATGTTCGCATCGTCCGAACCCAGACCAAGCAGGAACGCCAAGGCGTAACGCCGGTACACCAGCAGCCAGAGCAGCCCCAGGCTAAGAAACATAGTGGCGGGAAGCAGGAAGCGGCTCCGGAGAGCAGGCGAATGGCTCGCGTTACTAACAGCCGTATTGGTCAAAGAAAAACTCCTGCCTGCCCCCGCGCGGCGTTTGAAGGACAGACGGTAGGTAGAGACAAAAAATGTCCATGGCCTATTGCTTCGCAGAGCGGTTAAAACGCTGAATTATAACACGAACTGTGGAAAACGAACGACTCCCGATCTGTTCGTGTCTGTACAAGTGCCGGATGCGGAGGTATCGCGGGCGTTTGGAACCCCTGGGGCGTTCGTGCTATACTTTCCTTGTAAGGCGGAACGGTGCGCGGCGGCGCGGCGGCAATGGGGAGCGAAGACCCTTTGCCACTGCGGAACGCCGCCTTTTTACCGTTTGACCCCCGGATTTTCCGTGCGACTCCAGTGAATCGAGAGGCGATAAAAATGGCGACAGCGAACACAGCGAACACAGCAATAACCGCAAAGACGAACTTTGACACCAGCAAGGACGCCGATGTGGTGGTAATCGGCGGTGGGCCGGGTGGTTACCCGTGTGCGATCCGGGCCGCCCAGCTTGGTGCCCGGGTGGTAGTGGTGGAAAACGACAATCCCGGTGGGACCTGTCTGAACTGGGGCTGTATTCCGACGAAGACGATGATCGGGTCTGTGGATGCCCTCAATACGATCCGCCACGCCAAGGATTTTGGCTTGACCGCCGACAATATCGGCGTAGACTTTCCAGCCTTGATGGCCCGCAAAGATAAGATCGTCAAGACCCTGGTCGGTGGGGTCGGGTACCTGTTCAAAAAGAACGGCATCCGATCGGTCGAGGGGATCGGGTCGCTGGTGGATGCGGGCACGGTCGAGATCAAAAAGGCTGATGGTACCACTGAGCGCATCACGACGAGTGCCATTGTCATCGCCACGGGGTCCGTACCTTCCAAATTGCCGATCCCTGGTATCGCCGATGCCGACATCTATACCTCTAACTGGGAAGTGAAGCGCAAACTCAAGGAGGGAACTCTCGCGACCGGCGCGATCTGGACCTCCAACGAGGCAGTTTCGGCCAAAACGATTCCGGGTGAGATGGTGATCCTGGGCGGCGGCGTGATCGGTGCGGAGTTCTCTTACACCTACAACGGCCTTGGCACCAAATGCACGATCCTGGAGATGCAGGACCGGATCATCCCGACCATGGACACCGACCTGTCTGAGGCGCTGGGTAAGATCCTGAGCAAGCAGGGCATCACCATCAAGACCGGTGTCCGGGTGACCAAAGTGGAGGACCAGGACGGACGTAAGGCGGTCACCTACACCAACGGCAAAGCGGGCGGTGAGGAGAGCGTCGTGCTTGCGGATGTGGTGCTGGTCTCCACAGGCCGCGTAGCCTTCACCGAGGGGCTAAACCTGGAGGCGGTGGGCGTCGAACTCGGCGCGCAGAAGGGCCTGCGCCACGCTATCCGGACCGACAGCCGCATGCGAACGAATGTCCCCGGCATCTATGCAATCGGCGATGTGACCGGAAGTGGCCTCGCTCACACCGCCACCGCCGAGGGCCTGGTCGCCGCCGAGAATATCTGCGGTCATGACCAGACCATGAGCTACAAAGCGGTCCCGGCCTGTATCTACACCGAGCCGGAAGTGGCAAGTGTCGGCCTGACCGAGCAGGAGGCGCGCGACAAGGGTTACGAAGTCAAGGTCGGCAAGTTCGACTTCCGGGCACTCGGCAAGGCAATGGCGATCAACCAGCGCGACGGCTTTGTGAAGGTAGTCGCTGAGGATAAATATGGCGAGATCCTGGGCCTGCATATCATCGGCCCCCACGCTACCGACCTGATTATGGAGGGAGTCGTCTCGATCCAGCTCGAAAACACGGTCGAAGAGCTAATGCGCACCATCCATGCCCACCCGACGCTCGCCGAAGCCATCGGGCAGGCCAACGAGGATGTCCGCGGCCTGGCGATTGACAAGGGCTGACCCCGGCTGACCCCGGCAACGCTCGCAAAATCAGACAAAACTCCCCGTTCGCATCCCTGCGAGAATACGAACGGGGAGTTTTATTTAAAGGGTGCTTTGTTCCTGCAGGCAGCGCACTCAATACGAAAACCCGCGATCTCGTCCGCGGTCAGTGTCCGGGCGGCGCGAAAGACCTTGACGGTGGACGTGCCGAAAGACACTCTCAGGTAGGCATTGTGCTGGGCATCGGGATACCAGGGCTAGTGGGGCATGCTTAGCTCTGAAAGGTCCTCCTCCGCGGAGTCTTCGCTTGCCTGGCCAGGCAGGAATCGCCCAGTGTCTCCTTCAAGACGCAGGATTTTTGG
>JACMJB010000435.1 GCA_014380815.1 Armatimonadota bacterium | reverse complement strand
GCCTCCTTCCTCGGTAGCGTCAAGGGACAAAACGCTTGCCGGACTACTGACCGGGATCGTTCTGCCGGATCTGAGCCGTGCAAGGCGTACCTTCACACGACGCCGGACGGAGTTTCAGCTTCTCGCGGTCCATGCCGCGATTCGGCGCTACCGCTGGCAGAACGACCGGCTGCCCGAACGCCTGGAGGACCTTGTCCTGAACGATCTGCTTGCGGATCCCTACACGCAGCAACCACTTCAGTACAAGGTGACAGGAGCGACGACCTATCTGCTGAGCAGTGTCGGTCCGCTCCGCGCTTTGGATGATGACACGGTCAGCGCCGGAACGGTGCGCAACTCGATTACGCTTCCCCCGATTTCTGACGGGTGGCGGTAGAGGAGACCAGGCGAAGCTGAAAGGCAGGGTTGAACGCCCGGTCGCAGCGACCGCAGGAGGCGCGAACGATGCGCTTACGCCGGAAAAGCTGCGCTTTGCACGAGGGGCATTCGTAGACAAAGCGGCAATAGGCGTGAGAGCGCTCTTTAGGTGGCGAAGCATGGCGCTTGGTGCAGCCCAGTCGTTCGGCGAGTGTCCAGAAGGCCCTGGAATGATCGAGGTGGACAAGGTGGGCGACCTCATGGCGGAAGGTGTTGATCGTCTCTTCCCAGCCATGCTGCCGGTACGCGGGCCAGGATACCACGATCAGGCTTTCCGACTTACGGTAATAGCCGCCGTACTGCTTGCGGGTCGAGACCCGGATCTCACGCAGGGTCAGGTCGCCGTCGAAGAAAGCGAGATTCAGACGGTCGAACTCGGACCATAGACGTGCGGTCAGCGCGGCACGCTCCACCACCTCATCACTGCGACTCATGCTTCCTATTATAGGTTATCGGTCACCGTGATAGGGCACCACCTGAAAAGGACGAAAACCCGGCACTGGGAGTACAATGGGAAGCGGCATGAAAAACACGATGCTCCCAACGTCCGCGCTCCTGCTGATGCTGATGGCGCTGCTGAGTGGAAGCGCACGGACCGCCCGCGCGCAGCCGGGCGCGCTGGAGACGATCCGCCAGCGCGGCACCCTCCGGATCGCGACGGATGCGACCTATCCTCCCTTCGAGTATCGGGAGGGGGGACGACTCCAGGGGTTCGACATCGAGATCGGCGATGAGATCGCGCGGGAACTGGGGGTCAGCGTCACCTGGATTCCTATGGAGTGGTCTGGGGTGCTGGGTGCTCTGGAAACGCGCAAGTGCGACCTGGTGATGTCGGGGGTCACGATCACCGACGAACGCAAGAAGGGGAACGCTTTCTCGCAGCCCTACTTTCTGTCTGGTCAGTCAATCGCCCGGCGCAAGGGCGACACGACTGTCAAAACACTCGATGACCTGCGCGAGAAAACCGTGTCTGTTCAGGAGGAGACGACCGGACAATACGCCCTGCTGAAGGCCGGAATCCCCAAAACACGCATCCAGAAGTTCGACCAGCTTCAGGACGGCCTTCTGGATGTCCGCAACAAAAAGAGTGATGCCGTAGTCGCCGATCTGCCCGCGCTGAAGGCGATCCTGCGGAAGGGCTATCCGGAACTGGAACTCGCCCAGGACACGCCCTTTGTCCAGGAAAATGTCGGAATCGTGGCGCGCAAGACAGAACCAGACCTGCTCCTTGCGGTCAACCAGGCGATCGAGCGTATTTTCGTGGACGGTCGCTACGCCCGTATCTACGAGAAGTGGCTGGGCGACCCGGTCACACCCGCTCTGATCGCGGATCTGAACCGGGTACGCGATGTGGGTACGCCGGTCGCCGCGCCAGCAAAAGCGGCCCCATCGTCTGCCAAGGAGGAAACGCCTGCGGCGGCCTCTCCGTCCGGCTCCGCTCTTTCGATCCGCTGGGATCTGCTGCGGGACACGCTGCCGGTTCTGCTTGCCGGGGCGCGCATGACGCTGCTGCTGACGGGGCTGACTCTGCTGCTGGGGATGCCAGGCGGCCTCTTGATTGCACTTGCCCGTTTGTCGGGGTTCGCGCCGCTGAAATTGCTGGCGACTGCGTTCGTGGAGGTGGTGCGAGGCACCCCGCTTTTGATGCAGATCTACGTCATCTATTTTGTGCTGCCCGCTGCGGGTCTGTCGCTGGGTCCGTTTGTCGCCAGTGTTGCGGCCCTGTCCCTGAATGCGAGCGCCTATATCTCTGAGATCTTCCGGGCGGGGATCGAGAGCATTGACACAGGGCAGCGGGAAGCGGCCCGCGCCCTGGGAATGACCGGCAGTGCGGCGATGCGCTGGGTCATTCTGCCACAGACCGTGCGCCGGGTGCTGCCGCCCCTCACAAATGAGGCGGTCGCCCTGCTCAAAGATTCGTCGCTGGTCTCCGTGGTCGCCCTCGCGGAACTGATGCGGGTCGGCAAAGAGGTCGCCACGAACTCCGGATCACCGACCACGATCTACCTGGCGGTTGCCCTCCTCTATCTCCTGATGACGCTCCCGCTGACCTTCCTGGTTCGCAGGCTGGAGCAGCGGTGGCAGTGGGTCAGTCGCCGGGGCGGTGGGCTGCCACGCTCCCTCGCCGGACACAACGGAGGGGCGGGATGAAAATGCACGACAGCAGCTCCCTGAACACCGACCCGGTGCTGGTCATCGAGAACCTGCACAAGCGCTTCGGACGCCTGGAAGTGCTTCGTGACATCTGTGTATCGGTGAAGGAAGGGGAGGTGATCGGCCTGATCGGGGCATCGGGAAGCGGCAAGTCTACGCTGTTGCGCTGCCTCAACCGTCTGGAAGCGCCGACCTCCGGCACGATCCGGTTTCAGGGCACTGAGGTGGGCGCGGCCAACCTGAATGCCGTTCGGCGTGAGATGGGCATGGTGTTTCAGCGATTCAACCTGTTCCCGCACCTGACCGCGCTGGAGAACGTGACGCTCGCCCCGCGCCGGGTACTTGGGGTGCCCGCCATTCGAGCCGAGCGGGAAGGGCGCGAGCTTCTGGAGCAGGTCCACCTCCAGGCGAAGGCCGACAATTACCCCGGCGAGCTGTCCGGCGGACAGCAGCAGCGGGTGGCGATCGCCCGTGCACTCGCTCTGCGGCCCTCTGTCCTGCTGTTCGACGAGCCGACCTCCGCACTGGACCCGGAACTGGTCGGCGAGGTGCTCGAGGTGATCCAGGACCTCGCCCGCGCGGGGCGAACGATGTTGGTAGCGACTCACGAGATGGGTTTCTGTCGCGAGGTGGCGAGCCGGGTGTTGTTTCTTGACAGAGGCACTATCTGCGAGGAGGGGCCGCCCGCTCAGGTGCTTGGTGCACCGAAAGAGGAACGGACACGGGAGTTTTTGGCGCGGGTGCTGGGACGGTAGGGGCGATAGGGGCGCTGGCCCTTCCGCCTCGCCGTACCACCTCGCCGGGATGGGCACCGGTTATCCGGCCATCGTCCAGCACCAGCACGCCGTTTACCAGAACGTGCGAGATCCCGATCGGCGGCCCGGCGGGAGTGGCGGGAGTCGCGGTGTCGAGGACCGTGGCAGGGTCAAAGATCACTATATCGGCCTTGTTTCCCGGCTTGAGGATGCCCCGGTCTGTGAGTCCCATACGGCGCGCCGGCAGCGAGGTGGCTTTGCGAATCGCTTCCGGCAAGGTCAGGATGTGCTGCTCACGGACATAGCGGCCCAGGATACGCGGAAAGGAGCCTGCCCCCCGGGGGTGTGATGGGCGCAGTCCGCCATCAGTGCAGAACATGATGTTCGGGTCCGCGAGAAAGCGCTGCAGATCGGCCTCCTGCATCGCGGTCACGACGACACTTTCACGCCCGGTCGCGCCCGGGCCGTGTGTCTTTCGCACGATCTCTTGAATAAGGGTCACCGGGTCTCTCCGGGTCGCTGCGGCGATTTCCGCGATGGTTTTCCCCTGCCAGGAAGGGTCCGGGGTGTACGTCGTCAGCAAGATTTGACCTGCGCCGCCGATCTCGGCTAATCCCGTCTTCCAGGCGTTCCGGTCGTCCCAGTTACGGGTGGGGATAATGACGGTGATCGTGGACTGCCAGTACAGGTAAGGGTAGATGTCGGCGGTGATGTCCAGTCCTTCGCGGCGTGCGTCCGCCATTCGTTTGAGCACCTCGCCGGACTTGCCCCAGACCGGCGAGGAGCCGAGTTTGATGTGCGAGATCTGCGCGGGAAGATGTGCCTCGCGGGCGATGCGAATCAGTTCCTCAAACGAGGCCAGCGCCTCATTTTCCTCATCGCGAACATGGCTGATATAGATCCCGTTCCGCTGTCCCGCGACCTGGGCAAGCGCGATTACCTCCTCGGTGGTCGAATACAGGCCGGGGTCATACTCAAGTCCGGAAGAAAGACCGAGTGCGCCGGTCTGCATCTCCTGCGCGACCAGCGCCCGCATCCGGACGATCTCGCGGGGGGTGGCCTTGCGCTGATTATCTTCTCCCAGAACAGCGCGGCGGAGGGTTCCGTGACCGACGAAACTGGCAATATTGAGCGCGACGTGTTTTGCTTCGAGGTCGGAGAACCACTTGGCGAGCGGCAGGCGGGAGCCGCCATCCTGACCGACAACCGCTGTCGTGATGCCCTGCCGGATCTGCGTTTCGGCGTCCGGGGTCTCCAGCAGGCCGCCGTCGGCATGACTGTGCGTATCAATAAAGCCGGGAGCGACCCCCCTGCCCTTTGCGTCAAGAACTCGTTCGCCAGGCCGGGGAAACAGCGTCCCGATCGCCTCGACACGATCTCCCGCGATCCGAATGTCCGCTTCTCTCCCCGGTGCGCCGGTCCCGTCCAGAAGCAGCCCACCTCGAATCAACAGCGATGCGGGAGCCGCCATCCCGCGGGCATGGTTCCATCGGACCGCGAAAAGCAGACTGAGGGCAGGGAGCAGCAGCAGACAAACGAGGAGCTTACGCATTCACGGATTACTTCCCCTCCAGCACGGCATCGGCATCCTTCACGCGGCCCTGACTATCGGATTGGATCGCTTTGGCGGCATCGCGGGTCTGCACGGCAGCGCTCACCTCGGCGCTTGGGGTCGCCTCTTTGTCCACCGCGCAGCCCCCCGCGAGCAACGCGGAAAGAACCGATGCGCTGAGAACCGCGACGACCGCGGGACGCTTGAAGAAGAAAACTGCCATCATTAAGCCTGCCGTTCCCAGCGAAATTTACCGCGACGCCGTGCGCGACCGATCCCGTAAAGTAAAAGAGAGCCAATACCCAGAGCATGCGGCAAGCTTTGCCCCAGCGCTGCCCGCTGCCCGCGGATCACGGGGTCCGGCCCCGCCAGCGCTTCCGTCCCCTGTGGCCCGACCCGCATAAAGACCGCATCGCCGTTGCCTACCGCCTGCCGCACCGCATCGGGAATCTCCGCCGCGGTTTGCAGGGTGCCGTCTGGCTTCAGAAACGTCACGTAATGGTCTTCTGGTCGAAGCGGGACTTCCATCCGCTCTTCGTGGTTTGGAAGGACCGCGGCGATGTCGTCGGTATGATCGCTGGAGACTCCGACCGCGGCGATCTGCCGATCCGGGTTGAGCACTCGGATCGGCTCCGAAGAGTCGTTGCGCACGTAGAGCGCCGTTCTGCTACGACAACCCGCCGCAAGCAGAGCGCTGGCCGCTAGGAACACGGCAGCGGCTGCGGGCAGCACTCGGAGACGATTTTTCCAGGTAAAACGAGGGGTCATCATCAGGAACTACGTAACCGGAACTCTTCTAGTGCCAGCGAAAATCACAAAATCTCGGCATTCCGCCGGTCCGGTCCTGGCGGGCCTCGCCGAACAGGCCCGTGACCCGCCTCGAAACACCCGCGCAACGCTGACACTACTGGTCAACGCGATTAGATCGGGCGTCGTTCCGGGCAAAACTGCGGGATCGCCTTCCGGACCCGGTGCGCCGCCCCGGGTTGTCGTCCACAACCGTTGTGTCTAAATTTTCCAGGACTTTTAATGCTGTCTTAATCTGAGCGTGAATGCATTGCGCTAGGATACAAAAACGGCACCTTGTCGCAAAGGGTGCCGTCCAGGAGTAAATTTTGACCCATCTCGCAATCCGCCGACGAACAGTCGGTACCGCCCTGGTCGCCGGTCTCGGTCTGTGCGCTCTCGCCGCGCCGCGGCTTTCCTTCACGCAAACCGGAATGGCCGCCGGATCAAGAGCCGGAACCCGACCGATCCGTCTGCACAATGGGTGGCAGATCACCCCCGCGGGAACCCGCCACACCGAACTGGGCGACCTGCTGATAGGCGGCGTGGTCAGCCCGAACGGCAAGTGGCTCGCGCTGGTGAACGCGGGCGCGGCGGCGCATCAGGTCCATCTGGCCGATACCACGACCGGCGTGGTGGTTGCGTCGGTCCCGGTCGAGCGGGCGCAAAGCAGCGGAGGCATCGCGTTTTCCCCGGATGGGCGAACGCTTTATGTTTCCGGCGGCAATGCGGGCCAGGTCTCTGTATTTGGGGTCGGGGAAAGCGGGACGCTGACGGCGGCGAAGCCGCTGGCAATCGCCGGACTGAAGGGGGTCTTGATCCCAAAGGCCAATCCTGGAGTGGACGCGGGGCGCGATCCAGCCCGGCAGGATGTCCCCGCGCAGCAGGCCTACCTGGGCGGCCTCTCCGTATCGCCGGACGGTATGACGCTGTATGTGGCGAATCTGGCGGGTGATTCGGTCTTCGCGCTCGATGCGGCGACCGGGGCGATTAAAGCGCGGTTTACCGGGGCCGAGAAAGACCGACCTGGCGCGGTGGCGGTCTCGCCGGATGGCAAGACTGTGTACACCGCGCTCTGGGGGCGCGGCACCATCGCCGCGCTGAGTGCGGACGCATTGAAGCCGCTGGTCACCTACGCGACGGGCAGCCACCCGAACGCATTGCTGCTGACCAAAAGCGGGGCGCGGCTGTTTGTATCCTGCGGCAGCGACGACTCGGTTTACGCCTTCGACACGGCAACCGGTGTCATGCGGGAAAAGGTGACGATGCGGCTGTCACCCCGGGCGCCCGCCGGGGCGACCCCCTCCGCGCTCGCCCTGTCTCCGGACGAGAAGACGCTTTATGTCGCGAATTCCGACAACAACGCGGTCGCGGTCGTAGATGTCACGGTTCCGGGCCGAAGCCGGGTCGAGGGTTTCCTCCCGACGACCTTCTACCCGACTCTGATTGCGGCAAGCGACGATGGGAAGCGGCTGTTTATCGGGTCTGGGAAGGGCTACGCCGCGGGTCCCAACGGACAGGCGCCGGGCGGGAAGATTGACCCGGTCTCCCCAACGGGCTACCCCTACATCATGGAGCTGCTGAAAGGCGTCCTGTCCACAGTGGTGGTGCCCGATGCGGCGCAGCTTGCGGTTTATACCAAGCAGGTGTATGCCAACAGCCCGTACTCAGACGCGCTGCTGGACAAACCGGCTCAGGCCCCGAAACCGGGCAGCAACCCCATCCCCTCAAGGGCAGGCGATCCGTCGCCGATCAAGCACGTGCTTTACATCATCAAGGAGAACCGTACCTACGATCAGGTCTTCGGTGATATGAAGGATAAGCGTGGCAAGCCGGTGGGAAACGGCGACCCCGCTCTTTGCCTGTTTGGTGAGGACGTGACTCCGAACCACCACTCCCTGGCCCGTGAATTCGTGCTGCTGGACAATCTGTATGCAAACGGCGAAGTGTCCGTGGACGGGCACCACTGGAGCAACGGGGCCTATGTCCCCGATGCTATGCAGCGCACCTGGCCCGCGCAGTACGGCGGAAAGGGCGCTCCGCCGATCCGCTACGGTGACTTCGGAGACCCGCTCGCGGAAACCCCGAGCGGGCGCATCTGGGACCTTTGCGAGCGCGCTGGACTGTCCTACCGAACCTACTATTACCACGTGGACAAGCGAAAGAGCGACGAATGGGCCGCAGGGCGGGCGAAGCAAACACGCGACTACGAAATGGCGGACATCTATCTCAAGGACCTTGCCCAATGGGAGCGGACCGGAGAGATGCCGCGCTTTGCTGTCATGGCACTCAGTGAAGACCATACCAGCGGGACACGCCCCGGTGCGTTCACTCCCCAGGCTGCCGTTGCCAGCAACGACCTTGGACTCGGAAAGATCGTTGAGGCGCTCAGCAGATCCCGTTTCTGGAAGGAGACCGCCATTTTCGTCATCGAGGACGACGCGCAGAACGGCCCGGACCATGTGGACGCCCACCGTACCGTTGCCCTGGTGATCTCGC
The DNA here is from genome assembly GCA_014380815.1 of Armatimonadota bacterium. GTDB lineage: Bacteria > Armatimonadota > Armatimonadia > Armatimonadales > Armatimonadaceae > JACMJB01. The sequence goes on along the minus strand of JACMJB010000435.1, from coordinate 150 downwards.
CGTACACGCGCCGAGGGCATGTGGACAGCACGTTCTACAGCACCTGCTCGCTGCTGCGAACGATGGAGCTGATTCTCGGCCTGCCACCGATGAGCCAGTTCGACGCCGCCGCGACACCGCTCTACGCCTCGTTCAGGGCGAAACCAGTCG
>JACMJB010000434.1 GCA_014380815.1 Armatimonadota bacterium | reverse complement strand
GGACGGTTTTGTCACCTTTCATGAAAGCTGAGAAGGTGCCCGGATAGGAAGAAGCAAGCCTTTACCTATCCGAGCCGCGGCTGGCTTATAAGCCGGTGGCTTTATCGAGAGTCTTGGTGAAGTTTGCGGTAAATGTGCCCTCTGCGCTAACCGCATTGAATCGGTTCGGCGATAATAGCACATTCTGGCCGCGTATTTTGACCGTGCTTCCGGATACGGACTCGATGGTCAGGCTGCCGCCGCCGGGGCAGGGGTTACGCCGGGGGTTGGCGTCGGCGAGGGAATGGGAGATGGTGCCGCTGCGCCGAAGATTCCAGAGTAGGACTGCCCCCCTGCTGTCAGCGTGTATCCCCCGCCGCTGCCGGAGGCCGGCAGGATTCCGCTGACCGTGAACAAGCCGCTCCCGGGGATGGTTCCGGTAAGGGCGAAAGCTCCAGTCTGCGGATCTACGATGCCAGGGATCTGGTACGTGCCGATGTTGAAACGGTACGCCTGGCGGCTTATCGCTGCGCGGGAGGAGACGGTCAAAGTGCCGCGAACACGGTTTGCAGCGTCCACGGTGAAATCCAGTGCGCCGCTTCGTCCCGGCTCAAGCGTCAGGGTTGCAACACGGCGGCCCGCAAGCGGCGAAGCGCTGCCTGAGCCTGCCATACGGAATCATTACGAACCCCTGTCCGTGAAGCGTCTTCTATCCGGGGACCGTCACCGTTTGGGTGGCAAGGTTCCCGGCCTCATCCTGGGCCTGCACCTCGAGCGTGTGCGGTCGCCCCGGTGCGAGCGGGGACGTGCTCAGTGTGAACGACTCCAGGCCGCTGTCGAACAAACCATCCAAAGCGATCGCAGCGGTCCAGTCGCCGCCATCCACGCGGAACTGGACCGCGCGAAGAGACGCGCCGCTCTGAGAGGCCTGACCCTCCAGAGTTGCCGTGCGGTCCGCGCCACGTTTTAGTGCATTCTGGGAGAGTGACAGTGTGGGGACCCGATTCACGATGCGCACCTCGCCAGACCGCTTTTCGGACACGAGGGCACCGGTCGGATTAGAGGGTTTGTCCGAGGCGATCACCCGTACCAGGTAAACGCCATCCGAGAACCGGGTGGTCTCGAACGGCACACTGGTGTCCCGCGTGGTCGCGGTGGGGGCAAGGTCGGGAGCAGATACAGCGTCCGGGGCATCCAGGGGAGCGTCGGCAAGGATGCGCGCGCGCATCTCGGCGGTGATCTCCGGGCGCTTTTCAAGCTCGGCGGCGAGCGCGGCCCGCCCCCGAACGAGGGTCGCCCCATTGGCGGTTCGCGTCACCGTAGCCGGGGAGGCGCTTCGCGGACCCGCCCCAACGACCGGCTGCCAGGTTTTGCCACCGTCGCCAGACAGACTGACGGCATAGCTCAGCGTATCCCGGTCCGGGTCCGTGGCACTCCAGCGCAGGGTCTGTTTCCCTTTCCATACCTCGCCGCCAGCGGGATTGGAAAGGGTTAGCTGCGGGGCCTGGTTCGGGGTCAGGTAGAACGCCTCGACACTGCGAAGCGCGGGCGCATCGCCGCTGGTCGCGCCGCCAGAGAGGCTGGCGCGATACTGCAGGTAGCGTCCCGGCGGGCTGGCGATAGGTTCACCCGCAGCGGTTTTATAACTTCGCGACCAACCGCTCCAGGTGTCGTCGGGCTGGGCGACATCCCCGGTGCGGGTTTGCAGCGTGACGCTGGCTCCCGCCGGGGCGGAGCCGGTGAAGCGGATCGTTCCCCACTTTGCGCTGCTCCGCGCATCAAACACCCGCGACACAAGTTGTCCGGTATTCACTGCCGTCGTCGTGACGGCAGCCGTGACCGTCTCACCCGCCCCCGCCAGGCGGTACACCTCGGCGGCGTTGCCGGTCGAGGCCCAGACCCCGCGGTTCCCATCCGCCAGCACGGCAAGGATCTGAACATCGGTCCCGGACGGCGCTTCGTACGTGCGCGTGTCGCCGGTTGCGGGGTCCACAGCAATCAGCGTTCCGCCCGACGCGGTATACAGTGGCCCCTCGTTCCCTGCCTTTTGTAGGCCAGTCAGCACACCGCCCGGTGGGCGGTCGTACAGGATACCAGCCGCACCACTCGCGGGGTCAATACGGTACAGGACGCCTCGCCCGGTCGCCATCGTGGCGGCGAACACGATCCCATCGCCGCCGACCGCAAGCCCGGTCACTGCCGATTCCGTGGCATCATACACTGGGAGTGGTTGGGAGACACCAGGTCCCGCGACCCTCACGACCAGTCCGCCCGGAGCGGTTCCCGCGTAGATCGTGCCGTCCGCCGCGGCAGCAAGTGCCGTGACACTTCCTTCGGCGCTTTCGTAAACGACTGTGGCACTGCCCGTGCCGTCCGCAGGCAGTCGGTATACCCGCGCCCGAGGCCCGCCGGTTCCGGCATAGAGCGTCTTGCCATCGGGTGAAAGGGCCAGGGCGAGAACATACTTCTCTTCGGCCTTCAGGAGGCGCACGGCCTTGCCACCGCCCGCGGGAACCCGCAGGAGCAGCCCATCTGGAGACGTGCCCGCGTAAACCGCGCCCTCTGCGCCGGTCGCCAGAGCGTGGACCTCCAGCGTCCCGGTCCGCGCCCAGACGCTCTGCTTCCCGTCCATACCGACCCGGTAGATGACCCCGTTATCGCCACTGCCGACATACACGCCGCCATCCGGCGCGGGGGCCAGTGACCAGTAATACGGGTCCAGAACACTTGCGGCGACCCGGCTGAGTTTCGGAGCCAGTCGCACCTCGCCCCGCGCGGAGATGGTAACGCCATCCAGCGAAGTGGCGGCACGGAAATCGGAAGCGCTTGCCTGACGCCAGACGCCCGGCAGACGCCCGACCGGCTTCTCTGCTGTGGGGGGCGCGGGGGTCGGTGGTAGGGCAGGAGGCGCGCTGCCGGTTCGGGCTTGTCCCGGTCGCGGAACGATCACGGTGCTGGAGCCGCGGATCGTGGTCGGATCGTCGGCATCTTCCTCATCGCTGCCCCCGGCATCGGGGGGCTGAAGCGCCATCACCGGGAAGAAGGAACGGGCGTCTGCCTCGTCCGTGTCCGGGTCGGGCGCGAACGCGCTGCCGGGCGGCGTCGCCGGTATAGCCGCACCGTCACCGCCCCCTGGCGGAGGCACGGACGGCAGACCGCTCCCGGCGGACGGAACCGGCGAGCTAGTGTCCGGCGTGCCGCGACGCGCGACCCGGATCGCGATGCTTTGCGACCCGCTCAGCACATAATCGGTGAGGACACTGACCTTGACCTCGTCGCGCTCCAGGCGTGCGCCCGACGACCGGCTGCCCGCGCTGCCGGTTCCGCCGCGCAGTGCCTGCTCGATATTCGGCGGCAGACCCGAGAGCTTCTCGCCCTGGACACTGACTGCCGTGGTCGGAAGCTGCAGGCGTGCGACCAGGGCATCGCTGCGGTCCTGCTCCAAAAAGCGGCGGATGATCTGGCGGACATTCACCGCCGAGGAGTAGTCGCCGCCGGAGCGGGTCAGAACCACGCCGCCATCCGTGCCGACGCCCAGGCTGAGTCCCCCGCTCGATACTCCGCCGCCGCCGACATTCACCGACAGAACGGAGTTGTTGGGGACCGTGGGGGGGATACGGACCGAGATCGTCTTGACCATGCGCTGCCCCTTGTAGGGACGCAGGACCACGTTCACGGGAACGGTATCCCCAGGCTCGTAGCGGGTCTGACCGACAAAGACCCGTTCGATCTGCGCGGTCTTGCGTCCGCTCTCGATGTTGACATCCATCGTGATCGAACGGATCGGCAGCGGGTAGAACGGGTTTCCAGAAAGAAGCCCGACAAGAGCGGAGAGGTCGCCGATGGCCGGGTCGTCAATGGCGACCGGGCTGTAAACGCGGTTCGTGCGCGTGATCGTCCCGACTTCATCGGCAGTCACCGTGGTTCGCACCGTCGCCATGGCATCACCGGGGGCACTGTGGACCTCTGCGATAGCGGTCCCCGCCGCGAGGGTCGCTAGCTGACGGGTCAGGGCGGGATGGCGGACGATCTTTGCCCGGAAGACACGCGACCGCCCATTCGAGCGGTCCGTGATACGCACCTGGACCGGCACCATTTGAGGAATCGCTCCGATGCTTCCCGCGATCGAGAAGGGACGGTCCTGTGAAAACGCTCCCACCTGCGTAACCGCCGACCCGACCTTGGAGGACGTGTTGTAAGAGGGCAGGATATCGAAGATGTGAACCGTGGACATGGGAGCGTCAATCGGGCCGATTGACAAAAACGGGTGCCCGAAGGCGACGATCCGTTTGTCAGCGCGAAAAGTCAGCGTTCCGACTCCGGTGATATCCAGGTCGCCGGTCGCGAGACTCATTGCGACCGCCCCCCCTGGCTGCAGCGGGGAGACGGAAAGCAGAGGGCCGTTTTTGGCCGCCGCCCCACCTCCGATGCCCTGCCGCGCTTCCAGACCAAGATCGCCCAGCGCCTGAGCGGTCCTTGCCCAGCGCGAGGATGGAACACCGGAAACGCTGACAGGGGTGGCGAGTGGACGCAACAGCAGGGTGCCTGCCTGCGGAACCGGGACTGCCTGACCGAAGCCAAGGTGCCGCACCCGGCTCATCGGCTCGCCGTTCACTGTCACCGGTTCCGTCAGCGACTGGACAGGCTGTGGCCGGTCGCCCGGCGCAAGTCCGTTCGGATACTGCGGCAGGGCCGGGTCCCAGGCATCCAGCATGTCCTCGATAGGGGTCAGATAACCGATCCGCTCTTTGGTGAAGGCGGAGCCATAGGCGACCGCACCGACAATCTTGCCGTTCACGTAAACTGGCGACCCGCTCATGCCCGCGATAATATCGCTGACCCGTTCCAGGTTCGGGTTGCCACCGATCTTGACCAGGATGAGGTCACGCCCGTTGTTGATCTTTTTCAGGACGCCCAGGACCTGGACCTCGAAGCGCTCGATCTTCCCTCCTCGGAAAACCGTCAGACCATAGCCCTTCATCCCCGCGCGCAGCTGGGAAGTTGGCAGGTAGACTCTGGGATCAAGCCGGTAGACACCCGGTTTGCCAGGCACAGGGCGTGCCGGCGGCCTGGGGGATGGACTCGCGGCGAGCAGGGAGAGACCGGAAAAGGGAAGGAGGAGCAAAGCGGTACGCGCGGCGAAGCGGCGTCGCTGCCCGGAGCGGCAGTTCATGTTCCGTTATAGCATGTGCAAACCTGCCTGTAAAGCGGGGATTTTCAGACGCGACTTCAAGGCCGTCTGCGTTGTTTCGGGATTTGTTGGGTAGAGTGGGTGCGCTTGGTGATTACTAATTTTCCACTAATTTCCGCAGGCCCTTGCCCTGGCGGCAGGGGTTTAGAAAGCATCCGAGGAAGAAGGCTTTGATACCGGAGAATAGGACGCAGTTAGCGAGACCCTCGTTTGAGGCGGCACTGATGGGGGTGGCGCACTGCCTGACCGAGGCGGAAGCCTGGGAGGAGAGAGGGTCGCCGCTTTATGCCGGTCACTTGATGCACCTCGCCGAGGTCTACGCGCTGCGGACCGGCTACGTCGAACTGCTGCGTCTGGTGTGGACGTACCACCAGTCCGACGAACATAACGCCGCACCGCCCGCGTGATATTCTGAGCGCATGAGCCGCGCAACGGAACCCCAGCCCCCCCCGCGCGAGGTGGACCCTGCCATCGTTCTGCGCGAACTTGCCAATCGCTGGCGCGGCGCGGCCTCTCTGGAGTATCGCTCGGAAGTGGTCGTCAGCCACGCGGGCGAGTTCCGCCTGGACCTTCGGACCCACATTATCCTGCGCCGACCCAGTCGCGCCCGTCTGGTGTTTCGGGCAAAGGGTTTTCCGGAAGCGAACCGTCTGCGGGTCTGCGATGGCCGCCAGATCTTCGACCGCATGTCCGGGCGCGTGGGCGATACGAGCCGCACGATCACCACTTCGCTGGCCCGTACCGGCAGGATCACCGACAATCTGTCCCACCCGCTGGATGAGGCCGGATATTGCGTCGCACAGTTCTTCTCCCCGACCCCTTTTGTCCCCCCGGCCTCGTTCGGCGGGGGCGATCTGGGGCCGTCCAAAACTGTCGCGCGGCGGAGACGCCAGCCTCCTGCGGGTAAAAACCGAGCTGGGCGTGAGGTCTTCGAGATCGTGTTCACACGGGGAAATTCGCGCGACACGCTGACCCTGGACGCGCTCTCTTACGCCCCGCTTCTGCTGGTACGGGTCGGCGAGCATGGCGGGAGCGTTCAGGAACTGCTTCGCGAGAGTTTCACAGAGATGCGCCTGAACCCGCTCCTCCCGAGCGCCCTGTTCCGCTGGTCGCCCGCAGATGATGCTGGCTATGAGGGAGCATCCCTTTGAAAGCCTTGATTTGAGAGATTCGATTGGCGGCATCAAGCACCCCGCCTTTCGTGACGCCCTCGCCCTCACCCGCGCCGGGGGCCGGGCTGCAATGGGGCGCTACCTGGTCGAGGACCTGGAACTGGTGCGGCAAGCGCTCGTCTCGCCATCGCCGGTCCACGCCGTTTTTGTCGCCTCGGACAGGGCCGCCGCGGTGGTTGACCACGCCTGCGCCGCGCGCGGGATCCCGCTTTATATCCTTGGCGGCGCGGGCCTGATCACCAAGCTGGTCGGGACCGGCTACGAGACCGCCGTCACCGCGGTCGCTGTGGTCGGTCAGCAGCTCGTTGCCTTGGAGGAGCTGATCGCCACCCTGCCCCCGGATGCGCTGATTCTGGCAGGAGAGCGGATCCAGGACCCGCGCAATGTGGGCGTCCTGATCCGCACCGCCGATGCCGCCGGGTGCCATGCTCTTCTGCTTTCCTCCGACAGCGCGGAACCGTTCTCACGGCAGGCGGTCCGCTCAACCACCGGCTCCGTTTTGCGTCTCCCACTCTGCCTCGCCCCCGACCTGCCCGCCGCGCTGCGCCGCCTCGCGCATGAAAGGGGCGTGACGGTCGCCGTGTCGTCCGGGCAGGCGCCCCAGACGGCCTTCGAAACCGACCTTGCCACCCGCCCTCTGGTCCTGATGGTCGGCAACGAGCAACAGGGGG
>JACMJB010000433.1 GCA_014380815.1 Armatimonadota bacterium | reverse complement strand
GGATCGTGCTTGCGCCGATGGATCGGCAGGAATTTGAACGGCAGATAGAAGCGGCCCGCGCGGCGCTGGGCGAGGATGTCTTTTCGCGGGAATGGGAGTGGGGCCGCGCGCTGACGTGGGAGCAGGCGGCAGCCTACGCGCTCGGCGAGGCATCTACCGCCGCTCCACAGGTCTGAATCCGTCCACCGTCAGATCGGATCGCCGAACGCCTCACGCCGCACGAGGAGAAGACAGGCATCATCGCGGAACGCCCCGCCGCCGAAGGCGCGAGCGCCCTCGAAGATAGCCTTTCCCAGCAGGGACAGCGATGCCGCCCGGCTGGGCCTGGTGTTCCCCCGCGCCCGCCGTGCGAGCCGCGCCAGTCCCTCCAGTCCCAGGAACGAGCTGCCACAGAAGCCGTGCGGCTCGCCGGGGAAGAAATGCCGCGCCTCCGTGATGCCATCGGTCGCCAGCAGTACGGTGTCTCCGGTTCCCAGTCGCGCCCGGGCGGACGCATAGGAGAGGCCGGGGTACAGCCCGATGGCCGCGCCGCAGGCCGGGACCGCTTTGACCATCCCACGCGACCGAAGCACGAGCGGCGGCTCCCCGCCCGCGCACAGGCAGGTCATCTCCCCGGTCGCGCCGTCCAGGACGACCAGGGTCAGGGTGACAAAGGTTCCCGAGTCGCGTCCGCTCAGATACTGGGAGGCGCACACAAAATCGTTCAGGCGGGCAAGCGCGGTGCAGGGGTCCGGGTGCTCGCGCAGGAACGCCCGCAGCGCGAAGCGGACCTCGGCGATCCGCTCGGCAGCCTCCAGTCCCTTTCCGGAGGCATCCGCGACGATAAGAGCGGTCCGGTTTCCGGTCAGCGGGAAGGCATCGAAGCTGTCGCCGCCGATGCTGGCTTCATCCAGAGCGGCCTCGTAGAAGCTCTCGACCGCCAGGCCCGGCAGCGTCTGCCGGGGGTGCGAGCGCAGCAGCAGAAGCTGAAGGCTTTCCGCGATGCTGCGCTCCCGCTCGTAGGAGGAAGCGACGGGCGGGGCGATCGCCGTGGGGAGAGGGGAACGGTACAGATACGTCATCAATCGGCTCCTTAATAAATTCCGTTTGCGTGGTCGGCGTGGTTTTCGGTGTGGTTTTCGGCGTGGTCGGCGTGGGTCGTCTTCGCCGGGATCGGCAGCAGGCGGCCCTGGGCGGCGAGGCGCAGGGTGGCGACGGTCAAAAGGATCAGGACGAGATTCGCCGCCACGAACAGGAAGGGGGCGAGGAGCGCGGCGACACCGGAGTCGCCGCGCTCGATCATCTCAAGCGGTGCGGTCGCGAGGGCGGTGACACCAAAGGAGAAGGCCCAGTAGGACGGGGCGAAGGGCTGCCGGGTGATCCACGGCAGCAGCCGCAGCAGTATCAGCGCCTGGAGCAGGCCGTACCCGAGCAGGAGGTGCGCCGCCAGACCGGGCGGCCCCGTTGTCACGCTGAGATAGGCGACCGCTCCGACAGTCGGTGGCGCAAGCTGGATGCCGAGCACCGGGCGCAGGGCAAGCGGCAGCGGGCTGACCGTGTAGAGACGATGCAGCAGAACGGACTCGATGGCGAGCCAGGAGAAGACCCCGGCCCCGAAGGCAAGCTGTCCCCAGTCCGGCCCGCCGAGCGCCGCCGCCCCGATCGCGGTGACAAACGCGCCCGCCACCGTGGGAAGATACAGGACCGGTGTGGTCGTCTGGTGATCGCGTCCCCCCTGCCAGAGTCCACCGGTCCGCCAGAGAGCGAAACCAAGCGTGAAAAGCGCCCCGGCCCCAAAGAGCGCCTGGGCGAATGGGCGGGAGTACGGAAGGACCGCAAGGGCGACCAGCGATGTTGTCACGCCGATCAGACCGATGAAGCAGCACTGGATCGGGTCGTCCACCTCGCGCCGCGCCGCTTCCGGCGCGGCGCGCCACTTCCGGCCGTAAAGAACGATCAGGACTGCCCAGACGAGGGTGCCGGTCAGCATCAGCGCCTCGCCGACCCAGAGCGGCAGTCCCCAGACCCGGTGGGCGGCGCGCCACGTGCCGCCGAGTCCGACGATGCCCGGGACCATGCCGAAAAACGAGGCGGGAACGCTCGGATACCACTTCCGCCGCGAAGGGTGAGGCAGCGGTGGGAGGGGAAGCGGTGGGGTGGGGAAAGGGGAGAGAGACAAGATCAGGGTCCTTTCACGGTGGGCAGTGGACAGCGGGCAGTGGACAGCAGACAGTGGCTTGCAGCTTGCGGCTACAGGGTCATTATCGCCCTCTACCGTGTTCCTACCGTTCCGCCCGAGGAGGAAAAGCGTTCCCGGGGACCAAACTGCTGGCACGGGGGACTATTTTTCCGCCTGCTCTGCCGTGGAACAGGAGTCGCTACGAGCCGTTCGGCGACCGGGGGAATGTCGCGGTCCTGCGGGGTAATCTCGGTAATATGGCCCGGCGGCGGGGTGAGCTTGCGCTGGCGCGGACACGACAGAAAGAGCGTCTGACCGTCCTCCGCGAACTGGGAGACCGACCGGGAATCACCCGGACCGTAGGCAATCGGGGCATGGAAGGGCTTCTCACGCGTTCCACCGTTCCGCCGTTCCGCCGTTCCACCGTTCCACCGTTCCACCGTTCCACCCCTCTCAAATAAAGGGGGAGAGTTGATATTACAAAACTGTGAGTCGGAACGTTTTTTCTGCCGCGGCGGAACGTTTGCCTTATGGCGAGCGGCAACAATAGAGTGGTCATGTAGTCACAGAGTGGTCTTCGCGATGTCCCGGGCGGTGCGCCCTGTGCACGGGACAGCAGCCGACACTTTACTGATGCTACTGATGCTGCCGATGTATTGATAAAGGAATGGAGAAACGTGAATGTCCGTATCCACTCAAACCACGATCCCGCCGGTGCCGGTGCTTGTCCCGCACTCCGGAGACTTTTTTCCGTTTGTGGCCCCGGCGACTCTGGCGCAGCCTCCGGAGACTCCCGCGATCCGGCTGCTGATCGCGGCGGACCAGCCGCTGGTGCGCAAGGGGCTTTCCGCCCTGTTTGCGGAGCGGAGCGGCTTCACCATTGTCGCCGAGGCAGGGGATGGCGCACAGGCGATCGCGCTGTACCAGCGGCATCGCCCGGACCTGGTGCTGATGGCCCTGCGCCTGCCCCGGGTCAGTGGTCTTTGTGCGCTGGGCGTCATACGGGCCTCGTATCCCGCCGCCCGCGTCCTGCTGTTCACCGACCGCGATAGCACCGAGGACATTTACAAGGGACTGAAGGCGGGCGCTATGGGCTATCTGCTCCAGGATGCCTCCGCGAGCGTTCTGTTTGCCGCAGTGGAGAGTGTTCATGCTGGCTGCAAGGTCATCCCACCGGAGATCGGCGCGCAGCTCGCGCAGCGGGTCACCGCCGCCGAGATGAGCGAGCGGGAGCAGGAGGTACTGGGCGAGATGGTGCAGGGTAAGAGCAACAAAGAGATCGCGCCGGTGCTGGCTATCTCCGAAGCGACCGTGAAGTTTCATATCAGCAGCATCCTCCGGAAACTGGAGGTGGAAGACCGCACCCAGGCCGTTATCGCCGCCCTCCGCCGGGGGCTGGTCACCCTTTCCTGAGCGGGAAAGCCGGGGAATGAGAATCGTGCCGTAGGTTTGTCCTTTGCGAAAGGCAAATAACGGACGTACTCAGTCGAGAATGAGAGGAAATGATATGGCTCTTAAGCGGATGGACAACGTCGGCATCGTGGTAGAATCCCTCGATGCCGCCATCTCTTTTTTCGCCGAGCTTGGCCTCAAGCTCGAAGGGCGAGCCACGATCGAAGGAGAATGGGCCGAGCGCGTCACCGGACTGCGCCCCAT
>JACMJB010000432.1 GCA_014380815.1 Armatimonadota bacterium | reverse complement strand
CCTGGCCCTTCGCCAGTGCCGTTTCGCTTTTCTATAGAACGTTTTTTGTGGATTTCGTTCGCGTACTCCGTATAGCGACCGTCGCCACATCCCACCATCGCCATGGCCCGCGAGCATCAGCTCGCTCGAAACCTGAGGTAGACAATCCGTGATCCCTGTTGCTATGAAAAGTGAAAAGTCGCTGACATTTGACCTGCATCCTTTGTATGCCTCCATTCTGCTCGATGGTCAGGCGGTCCGCGAGGGCGAAGTCCTCGGTCTGGATATGGACCTGCGCCGCGTGATGATCGCCCCCTATTCCGGCGTCATTCGCCTCCTCGTCACCGGTGACGGTTCGGAGCGGCGCGTCAAAGTGTTCCTCAATGAGCAGGCGCCAAGCCGCCGTGAACCGCTCTACGCCGCCAGCAGTCTCGGCATCGCCGAGCGCAACTAACTCGCCGCCCAGTCGTTCGGCAAATGCAAAGCGCCGGGAGCGATGTGGCTCCCGGCGCTTTGCTGCGTCTGGGACCTTTCAGTAAATTGCAGACCAAAATAGTACCAATCGGAAATAATTGGTACAGGGTGCAAAATTTAACGAAGCCTTAACCTGGGACTATGCCGAGGAGTATTTACTGTTCCTCGGGACGCAGCGGCGCGTCACGAACTTGTCGAGGGCAGGTCGCCCTAGAAAAGGAACCTTTATGAGCCAATCTTGCAGCCCGTTACCCACCGCCCTTTCGCCGGGTGCCACCCGGAACCGAAACGCCTTTACGCTGATCGAGCTTCTGGTAGTGATCGCTATTATCGCGATTCTCGCCGCGATTCTGTTTCCCGTGTTCTCTCAGGCCCGAGAGAAGGCGCGACAGACCGCCTGCCTGTCCAACCTGAAGCAGATCGGTAACGCGATGAGTCTTTATGCCTCGGATTACGATGACGGTCTTCCAGCCTGGGTAGAGGGTTATGCGAAGGCGGGTCCGGGACTGCCCTCAGGCGGCAGTCTTGGGGCCGACGGGTATTGGCAGGCTAAACTCCAGCCCTATGTCAAGAATGGGAATCCCGATCCCGGAGATTCTCTGGGCGCGGACAATACCGGGGTATGGAACTGCCCAAATCTGGGGATCAAGCAGGAGCGGATGTATAGTCCACCGGGACAGACTCGTTTAAGCTACTCGTATGGCATGAGTGGGTCAGTCTCCTATTCGAACTATCCTTCCATCAGTGGGGTGACAGGTGCAGCCACAGCCCTTGGCGCTGCCTATTATCGCTTCCCGTTTCAGTTTGAAGTCTGGAGCGTGGCAAGCACCGTCTACGCAGGGGATGGCGGTCAGTCTGGACGCCTGTATCCGTCTTATGGGTACAAGACCTTTCAGGAGAGAGCCAAAGGCACTCCAAGTTCGTCCTGGGAGGTTCCTGACCGGCATAATGGCGGTGGCAACTATATCTTTATGGATGGTCATGCGAAGTGGCTGAATGCGGAAACCATCTTCCCTGCTGCGCTCAAACCCGCTGCCGCCACGGTGGAAGAGAAGAAGCGAGCCATCAAAGCGGCGGCTGAGTACTTCGCTTACAGCGAAGAGGAACATCAGTTTCTTCTCTCGAAATTGTAGACAAAGTCTGACGGGATCGCGGGATCGAATGACCACTTCCGTTTCCGTATCGGGGATCTCCAGAAAGTGGTCATCCCCAATTTCAGGTGGCTCACCGTAAAAGATGCTGACTAATTTCCGCCGTTTGCAGACGGTCCTTCTGATCTTTTCGATACTGTTAGCCACCTCGCCCAGCCGGGCCGACTTCACCTTTATCCACACCACCGATACCCATATCGGGGCGGGCGACAATGTCAATCTGGACGCGGCGATGTACCGGGAGCTTCGCACCCTCGCCCCTCGACCCGCCTTTATCGTCAACACCGGTGATGTGACCGAATCCGGGCTGGAGCGCGAGTTCGCCGCGTACAAGAAGGTGCGTGACGAGAACCTGGGGACGGAGATTCCGGTCTATGACACGCCCGGTAACCACGATGCCCGCTGGAACCCGCTGGGCAAGGAGGGGTTTACACGGGGGCTGGGCGAACCGCTTTGGCGTTCGTGGGACCGGGAGAATGTGCACTTTGTCGCGCTGGATTCGACCGTCCTGCTCCAGCACTGGGGGCACTTTGATCAGGAGGAGCTGGACTGGCTGGCAAAAGACCTGGCGAAAAACGGGCGTGAGCGGCCCGTGGTGCTGGGATTTCACCACTTCTTTCTGCGCGACACCAGAGGTGGGCCGCAGCAGGTAGATAACTACGCCGCCCTGCTGAAGGTGATCGCGCCGTACAACGTGCGCCTGTTTTTGATCGGCCATGGGCACTCGGACATCCAGTGGTCCATCAACGGAATCCCCGCCATCATGGCGAAGGGACTGTATCAGGGTTCTTATCATCAGATCGCGGTCACGGGCGAAACGATGCGTGTCCAGCGGCGCACTGTGGCCAGTGAAAGCGCCCCGCAGACCGTTCTGACGATCCCCCTCGACCAGCAGACCGCCGCCGCGCCTTCCTGGCGCGCGCAGGTGCGCCTTAGCGGGAGCGAGGGCACGGTGACCGTGGAGCCGGGTAAGCTGCCCGCGCAGACCACGTTCGCGTTCAGCGCCGGGGGGAATGTCACCCCACTGACCCGGGGGCCGGACGGCGGTTACCGGGGAACCTTCAAGACGGACCGGTGGATGGCGGGCAGCTATACCGGCCTTGTTTCCGCCACCCTGCCGACCGCGGTCGCTGGACTGACCCCGATTTATGCCCGGGCGATCCCCCTGACGGTCGTTACCGCACCGGGCGGGAAGAATACCCCGATCTGGACTCGCGTCCTGCCGAGCGCGATTCAATCGCGACTGGTGCGGGCGGGCGGTCTGGTCTATGTTCCCACGATGGGCGGGTCGCTGTACGCGCTTGATTCGGCGACCGGCAGGACGCGCTGGCAGTTCAAGACCGGTGGGGCGTTGTTTTCCGTCCCGCTCGTGGACAGCGGCACCGTGTATGTGGGGTCCGGCGATCACTTTATCTATGCGCTCGACGCTATAACGGGAAAACTGCGCTGGAAGCGGGAGACCGGCGGTTCCGTGCTTGCAGGGGCAGCCAGGGCAGGCGAGGTGGTCTGCATCGCGTCCACCGACCGTAAGATCTATGGGCTGGAGGCGGCGACCGGGACGGTGCGCTGGACACAGGGGGTCGAGAGCCTGTATCAGAGCGCCGCGATCACAGACGGGACACGCTTCTACCTGGGAGGCTGGGACAACAAGTTCCGCTGCCTGGACGCCCGAACCGGAACCCCGATCTGGACCAATACCTTCGGGCGATCGTTTTACTATTCTCCGGCGATTGGCTCACCGACGCTTGGCGACGGCAGGGTGTTTGTGACCAGCAACGACGGTCTGCTTCATGCGATGGATGCGGTGACCGGCAGGGTCCTGTGGGAAACCAAGCCCATGAATCTTGGATACAGCGGTCCCCTGCTGCAAGGTGGCACTCTTTACAACGCCTCGCTGACCGGCGGCGGCATCGTCCGCGCGTTCGATGCCGCGACGGGCACCCAAAAATGGGAGACGCCGACCGGCTCCGTGATCTATGATTCGTCGTGCGTCGCATCCGGCGGAACCGTCTTCGTGGGCTGCGTGAACGGGACCTTCTCCGCGCTTCGTCAGAGTGATGGCGCCCTTCTCTGGCAATACCAGCTTGGCCCCGGTCATCTGCTCGCCTCGCCCGCGGCGGACGATGAGCGTGTTTATATCGCGAACATGGACGGCACCGTCGCCGCCTTTTCCGCTGTCGCTCCCTAAACGCGCCACAGGCCGCGGGCTACAGGCCACGGGTGCCAAACAAAAAAACGCGGCCCGGCACTACCTGTGTAGGTGCCGGGCCGCGTGGTTGGTTGCTTGGTTTTAAGGGAGACGCTTTGAAGGTTTGCCGGGCTGAGCGTTCTAAACGCCCCTCCCCATCGAACTAAACTTCGCCGCGCTCGATTTCACTCTCATGATAATGGCGGGTTTGGTGCCAGCGGCAATGGTTGCAACCGTAACGCACCGCTACCTCATCATCACTCATTCGCTCACGCACCTCTTCGCGCGCAAGCTCTCCGCAATGGGCGCAGCGGACTGCGCGCGGAATCCAAGCAGTGGAAGCCATCTGGTGCAAATCGGGCCGCACCTCCGGCTTCGGGGTCGTCATCGAACCCATGTTATCGTTCCTCCTTTCATCGAAGAACACTGTCAGTGTATCGTTTGCCGACCGCTCGGTCAAACGCATTTTCACCAGGGGGGCACGCTTCGTGCCTCCGACAACATCCCTCGATGCCAAGCGTATCATGCCCATGTTAAGGCAGTTTAAAGCCAGCGTTAAGCCAAGATTAAGGACAAGAAACTTTTCACGACTTCCGGGTACAACAAACTCAGGAACCTAGCCATGAATGTCCAGACCTTGCCTGCAGAAGCCTTTAGACGCTACGACGAGACTCCCGATAGCGACTTTTACCAGATCCCGCGCCTGGTGACGCATATTGACGACAGTGCCATCGCCGCAGTCACCCAGCTTTACCGCGAGCAGTTCCCACCCACTGCCCGTGTGCTCGATCTGATGAGTAGCTGGGTCAGTCATCTTCCCTCGGAGATCCCCTATCCGAAAGTCGTTGGACTCGGAATGAATGCACGGGAGCTAGCCGCGAACCCTCGTCTGAGCGAGTGGGTGGTGCAAAGCTTGAACGCAAACTCCACGCTTCCCTTTCCCGATGCCGCCTTCGATGCCTGCGGCATCTGTGTCTCCATTCAGTACCTGACGGACCCAGTCAGTGTCCTCCGGGAGGTGGGCCGCGTCCTGACGCCCGGTTCGCCGATCGTAATCACTTTCTCGAACCGCTGCTTTCCCACCAAGGCAGTCGCGGTCTGGCAGCAGCTCAGCGATCAGAACCACCTGAAACTGGTGGCCCATTACCTCCACGAGGCGGGAGAATGGGACGAGATCACGCTGCTGGACCGCAGCCCCCGCCAGGGCAAGGGCGATCCGCTCTTTGCCGTGACCGCACGCCGCGCCTGAGGGGGCAAGGGGGAACGTATTGTCGCTGCCGCTTGTTTTAGAGAGTGAGGAGAGCCTAAACCGTGAATGATACAACCGCAACTACCAACATAACTACCAACCGACGCCCGGTGAATAAGACCGAGGCGGAGTGGCGTTCCGAATTGACCCCCGAACAGTACCGCGTTCTGCGGCAGGCCGGGACGGAGCGCCCGTTTACTGGGGAATATTGGAACCACAAGGAAGACGGAAGCTACACCTGCGCTGCCTGTGGCGCAGTTCTGTTCGGCTCCGATACCAAGTTCGACAGCCATTGCGGCTGGCCCAGCTTCTTTGAGGCGTTCGCACCCGATACCGTGGAGCTAAAATCCGACCAGAGCCATGGCATGACGAGGGTTGAGGCGCTGTGCCGGAACTGCGGCAGTCATCTGGGACACCTCTTCGATGACGCCCCGCAGACCCCGACCGGTCAGCGCTACTGCATCAACTCCGCAAGCCTGAACTTCCAGAAGAACGACCCCACCTAAACCGGGGAAAGCGCTGCCTTTTTCCTTTAAACACCGCTTGAATGCCGCGCCGACGCGGCATTCAAGCGGTGTTTTTTGCAATGCGGGTGAAGCGTGAAGGGTATTTCGGCACTCCAACGGAATAAGAGGGCAAATCGCAGTTGCTGAATGCGCTTGTCGCTTGACGTGCCAGGCAAGAAGAGCGGGGGTTCGCATGGAACGGATGTTGTTGTTTGCATCGCTGCTGATGGGCGGTCTGGTCTGGCTGGTGGGCAGCCTGCGCACCGCGCCACCGCGCGCACCGGAGACGGTGGTTGGGAACGGTGGTGGCAGTCCATGGAGGACCCCGCTCGGTCTGGTCTCCCTTCTGCTGCCGCTGCTTGGGTTTGTCATCACGCTTCCTGCGAACGCCCCCCTTTTTTCCGCGGGACACGGCCTGGGAAATGGATTCCTCCTTGGGGGGGTGGCTGCCCTTCTTGCGGCCTGGTCCATCATCCGCGCCTCACGCGGGAGTGGCGCTGCTCTTGCCGCCCCGATCGGGATCGGAGCGGCGGCGGTCGCAATTTGCCTTTTGTTCCTGCGCGGGTCCGTCATTGATTCCCTGATGGGAATCGCGATCGGCTGGCTGGCAGCGACCTTCCCGCTTTTCCTCACCAATCGTGCCCTGGACACGGACAGAGAGAGAGATACATCAAGTGCCCTGGCGGCGGGGGCCGGATTCGCCGCCGCGCTCTGCGGCGTGGCTGCTCTGGGTATCTGGCGCGACGAACTGACACCCGCCCTGGCAAGAACGACGTGGAGTGCCGCAGCGGTCGCTTTCAGCGCGGTCAGCTCCGTCATTCTGGTCGCGCTGGGATTGGTCCCCCCACAGAAAGCCGATTCGCCAGACGGAAAACCGGGCCTGCCTGGCCTTTTTCCCGCCCTTATCTTTGCCGCTGTCGCCGCGATCACGATGAAGCTTTTCTCCGTCAAGATCGCGCCGGAGCCGCGTCTGTTCACGGTCGCCCTGGCAGGGCTGGTCGTCTGGCCTGCCGCTGCCTGGCTCCTGCGGGATGCACGGTCGCGGGATACCGCCCGAAATCCCCGTGCGCCGCACGGACTGCCACCGCTCGCTGTGCTGCTGATCGCCGCCGGGTTCGTGGCTTCCTACCAGATGCTCCAGGGGCTTGGCGCGGGCGTCTTTGTGCTGGCGCTCTGGCTCTCGGCGGCGGTCTCGTCGCGCCGCGGGGAGGACGAAACAGGGCTGCTGCTGTTCGCGACGATTCTGGTTCTGTACCGCGTCTTTGCGACCCGCTTCGGCGAGGATCTGCGCGGCGTTTCGCTGACCGACCAGTACGCGCTGTTCGGGCTGGTTTTCGGGGCGTTGATTCCAGGCGTGCTAGCATCACTGGTCGGTCATCGTTCGGCGTCGGGAAAAGGGGGCGTCCTGGTTCTGATTCTTGCCGGAACCCTGACCTTGATCGTGCCTACCGCCATCGTGCTGCTCTTCGGCGGCAAGAGCGCCCTGGCGCTGCTGCTTGGCCTCGCGCTGGGGTCCGTGCAGAGGCAGGGAAGTGCTGAGAGCGCCAGCAGTGACGGCGCGTCCGGAGCATCGAATCTGCCGGGTCTACTGTCGCTTGCCGTTGCTCTGGCGCTGAGCCAGTTCACCGGCGCACTGCTTCCCCTCACGGAAATGACGCGCATCCACAAAGTGCAGCTTCTGGGCTGGCTGGTGGCGGGCGTGGTCGCGGTTCTGCTGGCGGCGGAAGCGGCGGCGCGGTCACGGCGCGGCGGCGCGGGAACGGGAGCCGCGCAATGAGCGGCGCGGGGCGAACCGCTTCCCTTGTCGCGGTCCTGTTGACCGGGCTGCTGCTTGCTTTTTTGTTCGCGACGGAAACCCCAACGGGGCGAGTCGAGGGGCGAGTCGTGATCCGGGAGACAAAACAGCCGCTCGCGGACGCTGAGATCTATCTGACACCCTACCAAGAACCAGACAAGAACCCGGATATGACGACTGATGCCGCGATTGTCGTGCCAAAAGGCGACGCGCGGCAGCGACGGCGCACCCGCACGGATGCCGAAGGCCGCTTTCGCCTTCTGCACATCCCGACCGGCAAATACGCGGTTTCCGCCGTATCGCGCGCGCATCGCAGCGAAGCG
Organism: Armatimonadota bacterium; assembly: GCA_014380815.1. Taxonomy (GTDB): domain Bacteria; phylum Armatimonadota; class Armatimonadia; order Armatimonadales; family Armatimonadaceae; genus JACMJB01. Next base: position 6,408 of record JACMJB010000432.1, on the reverse strand, counting down.
GTTCCCGTTCTGGTTTCCGAGGCCAAAACGGCGACCCAGGAGCTGCAGCTCAAACGCTCCGAACCGGACCTTGCGGTCGCGACCCACCAGCAGGTATTCACGACTTCGGAAAGCCTGATGCTTCCCGTGCGCGGCTACGCCGATGTCCGGGCAGGCGGGGAGAAAGACGCCCTGCGGGTGCGGATCTACCGGACGCGCCTTTCGAATGTCCTGCGCAGCGGAGATGCCGCGGATGCCCTGGACCGGATCGGGCACACCTGGGAAGCGCCGCTGCCCGCACTGCCCGCTTCGCTCCTGCGTCCTGAAGGGGGTATCCCCGCCCCGACGCTGATTTCCGATCAGTCTCTGCCGATCACGGAAGCAGACCGCGAGGGATTCTTCCACAAGCGGATTCCTCTTGGCGCAAGGGGCGCGGGCCTGTTCCTGATCCAGGTCGGGCACGGCAAGAAGTCGGTCACCTCCTGGCTTCTCGGCACGAACACCGCGCTCGTCGTTAAGCGCGCCCGCGAGCAGATGGTGGTGTATACCGTGGATCTCAAGACCGGGGCGCCAGTGGGCGGGGCAAGCGTTCTCCACTACTGGCAGGGCCGGGTCGCGGCTTCCGCCACGACCGATGCAAGCGGTCTGGCGACCCTCCGGGTGCCGTTCGGGTCGGACCCCGACGCCAACAAGCGCCGCCCGCTGACAGTCGCGACGCGCGGCAGTGACGAGGCAGTCCTGGGTCGCAGCAGCTACTTCTACGAGGAAAGCGGCGCTTACCTTGTCCATACCTACACCGACCGTACGATCTACCGGCCCGGGGATACAGTCTCCTACAAGGCCATCGTGCGCCGCAAAAACGGCAATGCTTATGCGGTTCCGCGCGGCGTCCAGGTAGAGGTCGAGATCCGAGATCCCAGCGGCGAGCGATTGACACGGACGGCCAAAGCCACCGATTCCCATGGCTCTTTCGACGGCGCCCTGACTCTCTCGACCGAGGCTCCGAGCGGGTCGTACAGCGTGGTCACCCAGATCGCGGGAGAGACCTATACCTCGGACATCACGGTCGCTTCGTATCGCAAGCCCGAGTTCGCGGTCACTGTCACGCCTGCGAAGAAGCGCTACGTTCGCGGTGATACGGTGGAGATGACTGTCGAAGGAAAGTTCTATTTTGGGGCGCCGGTTGCCGGGGCAAAGGTCCGCTATTCGGTATACCGAGATACCGATTGGGCCGCCGAGTACGGCGGCGGCGAAGCCTCCGACGACGAGGAAGACGCCACGCTGGGCCGTGAGTCCTACGGCGGCTACTACGGTACGACGGTCATGGACGGCGAAGTGACGCTGGGAGACGATGGGAAGGCCGTCGTTCGCTTCCCGGCGGACGTCACCGCGAAAGGACCCGGCGACGATGAAAACGGGGATCGTGGGGGCAAACCGGTCTCGCCGGAGGATGTCCCGCAGGAGCAGATCTACACGCTGACCGCTTCTGTGACCGACAACGCCCAGCGCGAGGTAAGCAGCGATGGGGCAGCCCGCGTCTCGGCAGGGGATTATGTGGTGAGTGTGACGCCGGAGGGTTATCTGGGGACACCAAACACAGCGACCTCGATTGTGGTGCGGACGCGCGACCACGACGGCAAGCCGGTCGCGAATGCCTCGGTCTCGCTGACACCCTCCTACTCCATCTGGGATCAAAAGGCAAAGGAGGTGAAGACGACGCCTCTGACGCCAATCACCGGAACAACTGGCAGCGATGGCACTGCCGTCCTTGCGGTCACACCACCCCGTGCCGGCGACCTGCGCCTCGCCGCCAAAGCGACCGATACGAATGGGCGAGACATCTATGCGCGCTCGTATCTCTGGGTTTCCAGCGACAGCGGCGGCGACCTCGGTACCGAGTACAGCGACCTTTCTCTGCTGACGAACAAACGCCGCTACCTTCCCGGCGAAACGGCCCGCGTGCTGGTGAATACCGCTCGTGTCGGTCAGACCGTGCTGCTGACCGTCGAAGGGGAGCGTGTCTACCAAACGCTCACGGTCCCCATCACGCGGCGGAGCACGGTTGTCTCCGTGCCGGTGGCGGAGGCGTACGGACCAAATGTCACGCTAAAGGCCTGCTATGTCCAGAAAAAGAAATTCGCCTCCAGTGAGATTCCCCTTCGCGTGACGCTGGCGAGGCGAACCCTGAGTGTCCGCGTGACGCCGGACAGACCGAAGTATGAGCCGGGGCAGCTTGCCACCTACGCCGTCCGCATCACCGACGCGAAGGGCCGGCCCGCGGCAGGATGTCCGTTCTCTCTGGGGGTCGTGGATGAGAGTATCTATGCTCTTCGCGCCGACGACCCGAAGGCGATGCAGCGCGCGTTCTACCCGGCGCGCTATAACCGGGTCTCAACGGACTACTCGTTCAGTGTTCAGTATCTCGGCGATGCCGACAAGTCCGAGCCGAAGATCTCCGCGCGGCGCAAGTTTCGCGACACCGCTTACTGGCGGCCCAGCGCCGAAACGGACGGTGATGGTCGCGCTAGCATCACAGTGACGTTACCAGACAACCTGACGACCTGGCGGGCATCCGTGTATGCCTGTTCCGACGATACCGCCCTCGGCTACGCGCAGTCCAAGGTGATCGCAACAAAGCCGTTTTTCGTGCGCCTGGAAACGCCCCGCTTCCTGACCCAGGGCGACGAGACCCGGTTCCTGACCCTTGTCCACAACGAGACCGGAAGGGACCAGAGTGTATCGGTACGCCTGGTGGCAACCGGCCTGGAACGCAAGAGCGGCGGATCGGATACCCAGACGGTCCGCGTCAAGTCGGGCCAGGACGAGACCATCACCTGGCCCCTCCAGGCCAGGACCGTGGGAGATGCCTCGCTCCGGGTCACCGCCTGGACCGAGAAGAACGACGGCGGTCCGTTCACGGATGGTATCGAGAAGACCCTGCCGATCCGCGCCTGGGGCCACGACTCGTTCACGGCGGTTGCGGGGGTATTGCAAGGGGGCGATTCCTCGGTCACGAAGACATTGCTGTTAGACCAGGCCGCTGTTCCGGAGGCGACGCGCCTTCAGGTCCGCATCACGCCTTCCGTGAGTGGCGCACTCGTCGGAAGTCTGGATTACCTGATCGGCTATCCCTACGGGTGCACGGAACAAACACTGTCGCGCTTCGTGCCGGACCTGCTGGTGGAGCGTCTGCGAAAGCGGCTGGGGCGAACCCTGCTGAGAGGTACGGCAAAGGGCGCTGATCTGCCCGCGATGGTCCGGGACGGTCTGACTCGCCTGCGAGCCACCCAGCATGGCGACGGGGGCTGGGGTTGGTGGCAGAACGATGGTGATGACGCCTTTATGACGGCTTATGCCCTGTACGGGCTTTCCGTGGCGAAAGCGGAGGGCTACGCCGTGGGCGACGAGACGCTGCGCAAGGGTCGCGAGGCCGGAGCGAAGCTGCTCGCCAAAGCCCCCATCGCCGACCAGCCGTTTCTGCTGTATGCCCTCGCGCTTGCCGGGGACACCGACACCGCGCGACGCCTCGTGCCCGCCCTGCCACTTCGCAAGATCGCGCCCGATGGTCTTGCCTACCTGGTGCTGCTTGAAAAGGAACTTGGCGGCAACGCAGCGGGAAGTACGGCCTTCGCTGAACTGGAGCGGCGCGCGCTCTCCGATGGCAGCCTTCTTCACTGGAAGAATCCGGAGCGGCGCTGGAACGGCAGCGACCGCATGGCGACCGCGCTCGCTCTGCGTGCGTTTATCGCGGTACGTCCCGATGATGAACGGATTCCGCGTATCCTTCGCTGGCTCATGCAGAGCCGTACCGATGGCTTCTTCGGCGACACGAGGGACACCGCCTGGGTGCTCACCGCGCTCTGCGATTATCTCGATGCCCGGCCTTCGGAGGCGGCTATACCTTCCGGCATCCTCACCGTGCGGGTCAATGACCAGCCAGTCGAAAGCATGGACGCCGCCGCGCTCGAACAGTCCGCGACCCAGTCCGGCGCACCGGGCCGTGACGCGGAGCGGATTATTCGAGTCCCCGCTTCCTACCTGAGGCCCGGGCCGAACACCCTGACCGTCGAGAGCACCAGTGGCGCGACGGTCTTTTATACCGCCTCGCTGCGCCAGACCATCGCCGTACCGGACGGGCAGCGCCTCGCGGCGCTCTCCTCTCCCGCCCTGGAACCCGGCCTGACCATCACGCGGGAATATCTGCGCGTGCTGCCTCGCAAGGCCAGCGACCGTTCCTTTGATCTTGCCACCGAAGACACCGGAAACCGCTTCGATCCGGGCGACGCGGTCCGGGTCAGGCTGACGATTACCGCGCCGCGCGAGGTGGGCTATGTTCTGATCGAGGATGCCTTCCCCTCCGGCTTCGAGCCGACGGAGCGTGGCACCGCCGAACAGGATTTCAGCAGCGAGGGCGGAGACTGGGGCTGGTGGTATTCCAACGTGGACGTTCGCGATGACCGCATCGCGGTGTTTGCCCGGGCCCTGCCTCGAGGCAAGCACGTCTTCGAGTACAACCTGCGCGCGCAAACGCCGGGAACCTGCCGCGCGCTTCCCGCCCAGCTTCAGGGCATGTACGCCGAGGGATTGCGCGTCGAATCTGCCGACACAAGCCTGGAGGTACGGTGAGAGCAGGACCCCTGGCCCCTGCCCTGGCGCTGCTCGCCGTCACGGCGCTTCTCGGATGGGTTGCCCTGCTGCCTCCCGCCGAGGTATCCATCGCGGGCTACGCCACCAGCCTCAGCGGACGGACGCGCAATCAGCGGCACAATGCGGAGCTTGCGGCGAACTCCCTGGATGGCGCGGTCATTCCGCCCGGCGCGATCTTCTCGTTCAACCGGTCCGTCAAGTCGTGGTCTGCGGATCAGGGATACCGGAAAGCCCCTGTCTCCTATGACGGTGAGCTGGTCCCCGCTTTTGGGGGTGGTGTCTGCCAGACTTCCACGACCCTTTACAATGCCGCCCTGCGAGCGGGTCTGCCGATTATCGAGCGGCACCATCATGTGTTCGCGCCGCATTACGTGCCGCCCGGCTCGGATGCAGCGGTCGCTTATCCTTCTCTTGACCTGCGTTTCCGAAACCCCTATCCCTGGCCCTTACGGATCTCCGCATCTGCGGAGGGCGACCGGCTCGAAGTGCGTCTTTTTGGAAAAAACCGGCCCGACCTCCAGGCGGAGATCGAGCCGCAGATTCTCGCCGCAAGCGAGCCGTACCGCATTACCTACACGGCGACCGGCGAAGACGGCAGCGGACGTATCTTCACGCGAAATCCGGGGCGGGCGGGCTTTCGCGTGGTCACCTACCGTATCTTCTCTCGTGCGGGCCGCACCGTGCGGCGCGAACGCTTATCAGATGACACCTACCCTACCATGGACCGTATTCTGCAGGTCACGGGCAGCCGACCGTGACTCGTGACACGCGCCCGGCAGGTCTCGACCGGCGCGGCGCGGATCGCCGCGACCGCGCGGTGCCTCCAAACAGGCTGGGATAAGTGTTTTCCAGCGTGTTGATGTCCCGCTCCGTGATGACCGGGTTCGCGGGATTGGATGAGGGAAACAGGGTGTCATTTGGGTCTGTGCTATGCCCCGCACCTGCCTCCGCACCCGCCGTTATCCCAAGCGCATGACCAAATTCGTGGGTGGTATATAGCGCCAGCAGATCCGTTCCAGTCGGGTATGTTTCGCCTGGTGCAGACTCCAGCAAGGTGATATCGGCATGCAGGATCTCGCGGGTGTCCGGGTCGAAGTCCAGCGTCGTGACTCCCTTCAGCCCGGTCGGCGTCACACCCAGCGCAATGGTGACATCGGCGCTCGCGGCGTCCGCTACGGTCTCGTAGGCGATCACTCCCCCCGTCGCCGACACCCACTTATCCAACCCGGCCCGCATTCGAGGGGCGAATGCGGGGTCTGCAAAGTAGACGCGGAGGGGAAACCGCGCCCAGTGGAGAAATTCGGGGCGGGAAAAGTTCGGGGTAAAGCCCCCTTCCGGCTGTGGGCGCGCCGTATAGACCGCTGTCAGCAAACGATTGCCCCCGAAGTCGGCGGGAATAAAGGCGAGCGTCCCGTCCGTGGAGACGGTCTGCGTGTCGCTTTCCCAGTAATCAAACTTCCGGTCGCCATAGCTGAGCGGAGCACGGATCGTGTTTGAGTAGAACCAGTTGCTGGGCACCGCAAGCGAAACGCTTCCCCCCGCTGCTCCGGAGACCGATGATGCGACACCCGCGAAATCGGTCACCATCGCCAGAAACGGGATCGGTCCCCGCGCCCCGCGACTCGAAAAGGAGAAAACTGCGCCGCCAATGCCGACGCGCTCTGTCGCACTCGTCCTGCCATCCACGGAAACGGTGGTTGTGGCAACTCCGGCGCGGTCACCGGATCGTAGCCGCCCGTTCACGACGCTGAGCAGATCCTGACCGCTTATGACCGTGAAGTT
>JACMJB010000431.1 GCA_014380815.1 Armatimonadota bacterium | reverse complement strand
TTCATGTGGTACAGCACACCACTTGCGAAACAGAGATCATAGTGCATCTGGTTGACACGCAGGTATTCAACGAAATCGCCACAAAGAAAATGGGCGCTCGGCATCCCGAGAACTTCCTTTGCGATAAGACATTTGAGGTAGCCCCGTGTGTTCGCTTCCACCGCAACAATCGAGGCGGCTCCCGCACGGTCAAACTGATAGGTATGACCGCCTTCCAGAGGGCCAAGTTCAAGAACTGTTTTCCCGCTGATGCCGCCAATTTGCTCAATCGCCCACGCGACCCGCGGATCATCGAAGAGCGGGGATTCGCCTCCCGAACGAATATCAGCACGCTCCTCGGGAAAGCGGGACGACCATTCCTCTTTGAAGATGTCCAGTGCCGTCTGGTCACCGGGTACCCCTTTTGCATACACATCCAGAATGCCCATGTTGGGCTGCCTGCCGCGTAAAAGGGAAACAGCGGCGCGAGCCAGAGATCGAATTATTGCCATGATTAAGTCGGTGGAATCGGATTATCCGCCGCAGTATTTTCATCGTCCTCGAACCAATTACCTTCCACGACCGTTTCGGTGCCCGTGAGGATGAAGTCGCGCTGATGCATCCATCGCTTGGCCTGATGGTTGTAGCGCTTCTGCTCCTCATAGCCAAATATCTCGGGATACAGGGTGTTTTTGAGATCATGGACGAGCGCTACAGAAGCGCAGGGCAGTGGTACCCGCAGCATCCCGTTGACGCCATTCATAATGTAATGGACACGGCTCTTGGTGCGAAGGATGTTCAGGGGGAGACCGATATGACGTCCCACGGGGGTGTTCAGTCGGTGAGCCACCACATTCTCTGGGACGAGCAGAGTATCGATTTGATCGTTCCAACCATCCATCCCAAAATGCAGGTGAAACGTTGTCTCAGGAGACAGCGCGATCATCTCCTTCAAAATTTCATACGTCTAAACCTGGCAGCCGGTGAAGTGCTTTTGCTGCAGAATGCTTACGTCGAAGTACAAATTCATGAATGTCCCCCGGATCAGAAGATGGAAACGACCCTGTCGAGGCGGGAATACGGCCGCAGCGTCACAGGCGGGCAGATACCTGCCCGCCTGTGGGATACGAGATAGCAAACGGTTCTGCCATGAGGGGGAAGCTTCGATGCTCCTAGAAATTGGCTCTGGGTACAGCGACGCCAAAGCCCCATCCTGAGGTTATGTTCGATACCTTCACCAGCAGGCGGTTGGTCCCATCCACCAGCCGGATAGGCACTTCGTCCTCGGCGGCGTTGTAATTGCGGGAGGTGTCGTTCTCATGCACGACCTTGCCGTTTAGCCATACTTTGATTCCATCGTCGCTGCCGCACCGGAGCACGGTTTCGCGGGCGTGGATGGACTCTAGCTCGGTGTAGGCATAGGCAACGCAGTAGTCCGTTTTGCCCAGCTCCCGGCTGAGATTGACGAAACCCTTTTTCGATGCGGCTGCCTCTTTCCAGCCGACGCTGGTATCTCCCACTTTGTAGGTAATGGCAAGGTCCGGGCCACTCTCGCCGATAAGCTGCTCCTCGATGCCGGGCGCGAACTTCAGGCTGATCTCATTGCCGCCGTTTTTAAACGGGCCAAGGAGCTTCCAGTCGGTGAGGTCGTCGTCGTGGCCCTCTTTCTGGGCAGCATCCCAGGAGGCGCGCAGCTCCTGCGGGGTAGGTGGGTTAAAGCTCTTTCCGCTTGTCGGGATCAGGGTCTTCTTCGCATCCAGGTCAGGCAGGTAGTCTCCGTGTGCGACAATCAGCTCATCGCACATCTCGACGATCTGATCCATCGTCAGCATCGCCGCCGTCAATGGGTCAAACAGACATGCCTGATAGACATGATCCCGCCGTCCCTCCTGCGCCGCTCGAATGAAAAGCTCGTGCTGCGTGACATGGGGCTGCATATAGCCGATAAGCTGCGGCGGAAGGTCGCCCACTGTGGTGAACTGGAGGCCAGCACGATCCACCAGCGTCGGCACTTCCGCGATAGCGGTGTCGGGTAGGTTCGAGATTGCCCCCCGGTTCGGCATGTTACCATATACAACAGAGGGGGTTCCCGTCACCATAGAGTGGATGATCGTCGAGCCGTATTCGTGCGATTTGTGAACCGTCATCGGTTCGTCGCTTTTGCTGAACTTTTTCATGCGCTCAAACTCGTCCACGATGCCATCGCAGCGCCTTAGATACTCGTCAATCGGCACGTCGAAGCGATCCATGCGCTCTCGGCCATGGGGCATGAAGAATGCGCTATATTCCGCGTTGTGCTCGGAGGATTCCGTCACGAAGTAGCCAAGACGGCGCATCAGTTCATAGCGAACCTTGTTGGTACCGTAGATCTTTGGGACTTCCGATGCTTCGAACAGACGGGGGTACAGGTCAACGCCGTTCTTCTCGATCTTGAGATAGAACGCCATATGGTTGATTCCCGCACAGAGGAACGTGACTTCGGCGGGAGTCTCCCCGATATTCCCCATGATCTGGTTGAATGTGCCCTGGACACTGTGACAGAGGCCGACCGCTTGGATATTCGAACTGCGGGTGATCGTCTGCATGTTCATGCTCATCGGATTGGAATAGTTGAGCAGCGTCGCCTTGGGGCAAACCGCCATCATATCCTCGACCAATCCCTTGAGCATCGGGTAGGTACGCAGCGCGCGGAACAGGCCACCGGGCCCCGTGGTGTCAGCAATGGTGAAGTTCAGACCATACTTTCGCGGGATCTCGAAGTCCACCAGAGTGGAGTCAAAACCGCCAATCTGAACCATGTTGATAACGAAGTCGGCGTCTTTGAGTGCTTCTCGGCGGTCCTGGGTCGCATTAATGGTGGGGCTTGCTCCCAGCGTCCGAGCGACTTTGCGGCAAAGGTTGGCACCAACCTCCAGTCGGTCGGCATCAATATCCATGTACGAGAACGTGGCGTCCTTGAACTCCGGGTAACTCAGGATGTCTCCGGTGAGATTTTTGCTGAAGACGACGCTTCCCGCGCCGATCATTGCGACTTTGATCATCTCTTCTTCCTTGTCTGAGCCGCACGGATAGTGCGGGGAGACCTTTCGGTGTGTATTTTCCATCGGTTCCACAAAGAGGCAGGGGAAACCTCCACAGACGCAGACAAAAAGGGGCAGCGGAAATCCGCTGCCCCTCGTGTCTGCAAAAAATGGCGGCTGTGAAGCGGTCCTTTGTCTTTGCTACCGCTGCCTAATTCCCGTTGTTATCCCCGTTTTCCCGGTTGCGGCGACCGCCGCCGCCCCCACCGCGACCGCCGCCCCAGCCCTGGAAGAGCTGTTGACGCTGTTCCGGGGTCATCTGCTGCATCATCGCTCCCATCACCGCGCGCTGCTGCTGCAGGAACTGCTGCTGGGTCGTTGGGTCCATGTTCAGGATCTGCTGTGCCTGCTGCTTTGCATATTGCTGCTGCTGATCTGTGGTGAGCTGTGCCCAGTTCTGGCCTGCCGCCTTGAGGCGCGGGTTCGTGATCAGATAGATCGGCTTCAGATTCAGCGCAGCGACAACGGCCTCTGCCTTGTCCGAGGCGACACGCTGTCCCATGATTTCGACCGTTCCTGCCGGTGCTGCCGCACCCGCGCTGCCGAACAGCTTTGCCTGCGCGATGACATAATCGGAAACGGCATCGGCGTCCATTCGGCTTTTGGGGGCGGGAAGGTAGACCTTGGCCCAGGTCGCCCCTTGTGGAAGCGCTTTCACCAGCGTGTCCAGCTGCACTTCGAAGTTTGCTGCCGTGGTTGTCTCTCCCGGGAGCGGGGCGGCGGTCGTGGAAACGGACGAGTCCGCGAGAATGGACGCGCCGGACGCACGGGCCATCGTGACCACGATCGTGCTCAGAGGCCGAAGGCGGCTGTCCGAGGCGGTGACGGGGGCTTCCTGCGCCGGGGCAGAGGGCATGGCATCCTGGGCGCGGGCGGTCGTCTGACCAGCCAGCACCATGGCTGCCGCAGCCGCACTGCCGAGGAGGGTCAGGATTCGGGGGGACTTTGTACTTTGGTTCATGCAGTCTGGCCTTTCGCAGGAAAATCGTCTGAGAGATGGGAAGTCAGGAGTTTACTTAAGCCCAGAGACGTCCAAAAGAGACTCTCAGTTCCCTGACGCGCTCAAGCGGTAAAAAGTTCATCGGACGCATTTCTAGTCCCCCCTCGCAAATGGAGCACGCTTGCCCGTGCCGCGCCGTCCGCTGTATACTGCGGAGGAAGCGGCACCGAGAGTTTCGCGGTGTTTCTCCCCCGGTTGAACCAATCTGTTCCACCAACTACTCCCGAACGGAAGATTTTAACGCATGACCGAGATCGCGTGGCGCGCGTGGAGCGAAGAGGCCTTCACCGAGGCCCAGCTACAGAACAAGCCCGTCCTCCTTTCCATTGTCGCTCCCTGGTGCCAGTTCTGCCGCGCCATGGACGAGCAGACCTTCAGCAACGAGGCCATCGCCCAGTTCATCGGCGATAACCTGATACCAGTTCGGGTGGATTCGGACAAACGGCCCGATGTCAATGGGCGTTATACCCAGGGTGGCTGGCCCACTACCTGCGTCCTGTCGCCCGAGGGCGACCTGATCTGGGGCGGCACCTTTGTGCCGGCGGATGGTATGGCGCAGCTTCTGCCGCAGATTGTCCACGCCTTCCGCAATGACAAGCAGGGCATGGCGAATCATATCGCGCAGACCCGGGAGCAGGTACAGCAGCAGACGACTGCCCCTCCCCTCGATGCCTCACTTCAGGTCACCCCCGATATTGTTCGTAATGCGGTTCTCGGTGCAAAGCAAAACTTCGACTTCGCCTTCGGCGGTTTTGGGAAAGAGCAGAAATTTCCGCATGTGGATGCTCTGGAGCTTTGCCTGGAGCAGTACGCCGCCTCCGTGCGCGCGGGCCAGCCGGACGCCGACTTTGCCATCATGCTGGAAAAGACACTTGTCGGCATGGTAGACGGTGATCTCCATGACCAGGGCGCGGGCGGCTTTTTCCGCTACACGCAGACCCCGGACTGGCGTGCCCCGCAGGTCGAAAAACTGCTGGAGGACAATGCGCTTGTCGCCCGCTCGCTCGCCCACGCTTACCAGGTACTCGGCGATGAGCGCTGGCACGCAGCGGCGAAAAAGACGATCAGCTATCTCGACGATATTTTGTACGATACGAACCGCGGTACCTGGGGGGCTTCCCAGTATGCTGATGCCGAGTATTATGCCCAGCCTCTGGCCGAGCGGGCCGATTGGAACCCGCCCACCGTGGACCCCACGGTGCTCGCCGGACCAAATTCGCTTGCGGTCCGCGCGCATGTCGCGTGGTGGCAGGCCACAGGAGATACTGCTTCGCTGGAGAAAGCCAAACTCGGCCTTGATTTTATTACCCACCATCTGCTGAAACCGGACGGCGCTTTAGACCATTTTCTGCCTGAAGACGACACCGACCTTGAGAGCGTAGGACGTATTCCGACGGGCCTTCTCAGCGACAGCGCAGATTATATCGCTGCCGCTCTCGATCTGTACGAAGCAGGTCAGGGAGTCTCTTACCTTGACTCGGCGGATCTGGTGGCTTCCTGGGTCCGTGGGCATCTTGAGGACCCACGTGGGTCTGCCTTGTTCGATTCGGTCGTCCGCCCGGATGCTGTCGGCAATCTGAAGGTCGGCACCAAGGACGTTCCGGATAATATGCAGGCCGCCGACGCCCTCCTGCGCCTTTATCTGCTGACCGGGGACGAAGAGCATGCACGGCTGGCACAGCGAACGCTGCAGGCATTCATCCCGGCTTCCTCGCAGCTCGGATTCTTCGGAGCGGGCTTCGCGCTTGCCGCGCAGCGAGCGCTGCTTCCCCCGATTCTGGTGCATGTCCTGGGGAACGAGAGTGCGCCGGAAACGCAGGCCCTGGTCGCGGCGGCGAACAGGGCGTATCGGTTCGAGCGGGCGGTACAACCTCTGGACCCGGCAAACCCGGACGATGCCGAACATATCGAGACCCTCGGCTACAAACCGTCCGCGCTTCCCGTCGCGTACGTCTGCGTCGCAACCCGCTGCCTGGAGCCAACCAGCGATGCCGACGCCCTTTCCGGGCTGGTTTCCACCGCTTCCTAGCGCTCCCGTTCCGGACGACAAAAGCCCCTCCCCCGGATAGGGAGGGGCTTTTGTCGTCCCTGTCACGCTTGCCTTTCGGGCCGCTTCGCGGGTAAACTGGGAAAGCCATGCCCCGCCTCGTCACTCCCCCAGAAGACCCCGCAGAGAGGGATCCAGCATCGGCGGCGGGGGGGCTGTTGTCTCCGAAGCGCCGCGCCGTTCCTCCCGCGCTTCGTGTCCGGCGTGCCACCCGCAGCGTCGTCAGCATTCCTCGTGCCGCGCGTCAGTCTTTGCGCTGGGACTTTCTTGCCGGTGCGTGCTCCGGCGCATATATGGGATTGGCCTTTCCCTTTTTTACCCGCATCGCGCGCGGGGACCTGCACGCCAGTGAAACCGCGATCGCCCTGCTCGCCGCTGCCCCCTTCCTGGGAAATCTGTGCTCGCCACTCTGGGCAAGGCAGATGGAGGGGCGCTCCAAAATGCCGTTCGTTCAGGGTGCCTGGATCACCGCGCGAAGCCTTCTTCTCCTGACCCCCCTCGCCTTTGCAGCCTGGCCCTTTATCGCGATTGTGGGAGGTCTGCAGTTCGTGGGGACGATTGCCGCTCCCGCTTATACCTCGCTGATGAGAGACATCTATCCGGACCGGGCAAGAGGCCGCTTGATGGGCTACGTTCGGGTCGTCGCCCAGATCCTGACCTTTCTCGCAACTCTGACGGCGGGGAGGCTTCTGGATCACGGAGTTTCCTACCGGTTCCTTTTCCCGGTTGCCGGACTGTTCGGGATCGCGGCGGCGCTTGCCTTCCGCCAGGTCCGTGCTCTCGCGCCTTCCGCGCTTCCCGTCGGTGAAAAGCTCTCGACGAGACAGTTTGCCCTGGATACCCTCACGATCCTCCGGGACAACGAACCCTACCGCTGGTTCGCTTTTTCCGTTTTCACCTACGGATTTGGAAATCTCCTGGTCACCCCACTTTACGGGTTGTATCAGGTGGATGTGCTGCATATCAGCAACACCCAGATTGCGAATCTGGCGAACTTTGCCTCGCTCTGGTCCATTGTGGGGTTCGTGTTCTGGGGCTGGCTGATGGATCGTATCGGAGCGCCGCGTACCGTTCTGTTCAGCATTGTCTGCATCGCCTCTATCGCCCTCGTCTACTTTTCAACCCACGCAGTCAACGGGCTGTTTTTCGCTTCCGCACTTTCGGGCTTCGGCTTTGCAGGGATCGAACTCTCGTACCTCGCCGCGATCCTCGCCTATGCCGAGACGGGGCGCGCGGCCCAGTACCAGTCGCTGCACTCCCTCCTGCTGGGGGTGCGTGGCATCCTTGCCCCGCTGGTTGGGATTCCGCTGATGAAAGCGCTGGGCTACCAGAATGCTTTTTTGATTGGATTCGCCCTGATGGCGGTGGGCGGTGGTATGCAGTATCTCGCGACCGGCAAAGCGCGCCGCGCCGCCTCCGCGACGACTTTCTAGCCGCGCTTGATCCCGGCGTTCTCGGAAGCCTCCCGCGCGAACCCCGTCCAGTCCAGATCCTCTCGCCCTTTGGCAAGCGAGGCAACGAACCGGTCTCGAACCAGACTTGCCAGGGGAAGTGGCGTGCGGCTGGCCTCCCCCAGATCGCTGACCAGACGTGCGTCCTTCAGGCCGAGCGGGAGGGCGAAGCCAACGGGAAGATAAACCTCATCCGCGATCCGCTTTCCATAGCTCTGATAGATAGGGCTTGCGAACAGCGTCTGGGTCAGCATGTCGTGGATCGCGTGCCGGTCCACGCCGTTCTTCTCGGCGAGGGTGTATGCTTCCGCCATCGCCTCAATCGCCGCGGCGATCAGAAAATTGCCGCAAAGCTTGGTAACGTTCGCCGCACCGACCTCCGGGCCGAACTCGAAGACGCTCTGCCCCATTACCTCCAGGAGCGGACGGACCCGCTCCTTCGCCGCTGCCTCACCGGAGACCACGATATACAGTTTCGCCGCCGCCGCCGCTTCTGGTCGCCCGAAGACCGGCGCGGCAACATACCCGCTGTCATGCAGATCATGCTGAGCGGCCAGACGGGACGCAATACTGGGGCTGACCGTACTCATCGAGAGGTGGATGCCGCCCGGCGCGAGTGTGTCCAGAATCCCGTCATCTCCGAGCGTCGCCTGTTCCAGTGCAGCATCGTCCGCGAGCATAGTGATGACAATCTCCACGCCTTCGGCGGCCTCAGCCGCTGTCTCGCAGAGAATCGCTCCTTCAGCCGCGAGCGGCTCCGTTTTCGCGCGTGTCCGATTGTAGGCCCGCAGTCCGTAGCCCGCCCTTAGCAGGTTTCGCGCCATCGCTGACCCCATCGCACCTAAACCAACGAAACCGATTGTCTCCGCCATAACGTCCTCCCCCGCGACAAAAAAGACGGCGCGGATTTCCGCGCCGTCTTAAGTCTACCCATGCAGATATCGGAAAAGGTCACGCCACAGCGGGCACATTCCGCTTTCCCAGGTCGTCATGCACTTCTTTGGTATCCGGGTCGCCGATAATCGTCTCGACCCCCAGGTAGCCGTCCAGCTGAGCATCGTCGTGGCGGCGCGTCCAAGTGTTGAACTCTTCTTCCCCTTGCCTGGTCTCATTAAAGGCCTTCAGAAGGTTCTCGATGGCATATTGGACCTTGTCGGCGGGGACCTTACGATGGATTGCATGCGTGAACGAGCGGTTCACACCGAGCGCGCCGCCAAGGTGGATATCATAGGCCTCGACCTTCTCCCCGGTCGCCACACGCGCCAGGCAGCCCTGCAGACCGATGTCCCCGACCGAGTGCTGGGCGCAGGAGTTGGGGCAGCCGTTCATGTTGATCCGAATATTCCGGTCGAACGTCACACGCTTCTCCAGATGCGAAACGATCTGGATCATTCGCCCCTTGGTCTCGGTGATGGCGAGGTTGCAGAACTCCGTGCCGGTGCAGGCGATCGCTCCGCGCCGAACCGGGTGTGCATCCCACACAAATCCCGCTTCAGCCAGCGCAGCCTGTGCGAGGTCCACGTTTTCGTCCGGGACATTGGGCAGGAGCAGATTCTGCATATGCGTGGTGCGAATTTCGCCGTTGCCGTATCGCGCCGCGATGTCCGCGAGCTGGTGCAGCTGCGTGCCGGTGACGCGGCCCGTGAGCACCGACAGACCGATCCAATTCAGACCCGGCTGCTTCTGACGATGGACGCCGACATGGTCGCGGAAGACATTGCCGGGCGTGTCCTCCGCGACTCCAGGACGGGGCGTAAAACCCAGGTACTCAACCAGCTTCTCTTTGAACTTTTCCGCGCCCCAGTCCGCCATCAGATATTTAAGACGCGCATGGGTCCGCTTTTCACGGTACCCGAAGTCGCGGAAGACCGCGGTCACTGCCCGCGCGGCAGCCACCGCCTGATCGGGCGTAAAGAAAGCATCAATGCGCTGGGCAAAGTGCGGCTGTGTGGAAAGACCACCGCCGACCATCAGTGTGTAACCCTTGTCGCCGGTGTCAGGATCAATGACAGCGATCAGCGAGAAGTCGTGGATTTCCGGCTGACAGCACTGATCGGGACAGCCGGTCACAGAAAGCTTGTACTTGCGCGGCAGGTTCGAGAACTCCCGGTTTCCGGCCAGTTCGGTGTGGATGGACGCGATCTCCGCGCGCACATCAAAGACCTCATTCGGGTGCAGCCCCGCGACCGGACAGGAAACCAGGTTGCGCGGGATGTCGCCGCAAGCACCCGCCGTGGTGATGCCGACCGCCTGGAGCCGCGCGATAATATCGGGCAGGTCCTGGATCGTGAGCCAGTGCCACTGGATCGTCTGACGGGTTGTGACATCCGCGATACCGCGTGCATACTGGTCGGTAATCTGGGCGAGGACCCGGAGCTGGTCGTTGGACGCGATGCCGCCGGCAAGCTTGATTCGCATCATGAAGTGACCTTCGTTCGGCCGCTGCTGATAGATGCCGTACCAGCGCATTCGCACAAAGTCGTCCTGAGCGATGGTATCAAAGCCAGACTTCGCATACTGGAGGACGTCTTCCCACACGTCCAGCCCGTCTTTCTCCTGCTTGATCACTTCAACCTTGTTCATGAGGGGCAAAACCTTGTTGACAAACCTGATTGCATATTTAAATTATGCTAGCATGGCAAACAGTGTCTGTCAACGCGGGCAGGAGTTTTATCCGTCCTACACGAATCTTTCGGCACCATGATTCTTTGTATCGGACTCTCCCCCGCGGTTCAGCGGACACTGCTCTTTGACGGTTTCGCTCTCGGGCAGGTGAACCGCGCCCGGGAGACGCTGATTACCGCATCCGGCAAAGCGGTCAACGTCGCGCGGGTCCTTCTTCAGCTCGACGGTTCGCCCCACCTTGTGCAGCTGATCGGGGGGGACAGCGGGCGCTTTGTCACCGCGTCGCTTGACGCAATGGGGCTTGGTCACACATCGGTGAGAGTCCACAACGACGCTCCGACCCGCACCTGCGTTACGCTCCTCAGCGACAGGGACGGTCCCACGGAGATCGTGGAAGAGGTGCGCCCGGTCAACAGTGACGACATTCACGCCCTGCGTGCCGCCGCGCGACCATTGATCCCGCATGCACGCGCGCTTTGCCTTTCCGGCTCATTCCCGGAGGGGGTTCCCGCCCCCTTTTACGCCGACCTGATACGCGAGGCAAACCATCTTGGCGTCGTGACGATCGTGGATGCCCAGAACGCCCCCCTGAAAGAAGCACTCGCGGCCCGCCCGTTTCTGGTCAAGCCTAATCTGGAGGAAGCCCTTGGCACGCTGGGTCTTTCCCGCACCGACGATGCCGAGGCTGACGGTGTCCGGGCAGTGACCGCTCTTCGGGAGGCTGGCGCGGAGTGGGCATTGGTGTCCCTGGGCCGCACCGGCTCGCTGCTCGGGGGAGAAGACCGCTTCTGGAAGGTTGAGTCGCCAAAGGTCGAGGCGGTAAACGCGATCGGGTCCGGCGACTCGCTCACTGCGGGCCTTGTCTTCGCGCATATCCGTCGGAGCAAGCCGATTCCGGAAGCAGTCGTGTTTGGCACCGCCTGCGCCGCGGCCAACTGCCTGTCCCTCACCTCTGGCGTGGTGAACCCGGAGGACGTTCGGCGCCTGCTGCCCCAGGTGAAAATCTCGGAGATCTAAATCAGCGCAGAGTGGGCAGATGGGCAGCAGGCAGCGGAGATCGGGTTCCGTCTTTCTGGTATCCCACAGCAAGGGCCGACCCGATTTCCACCATCTGTTCCATTGTTTCGAGGTCGTGAACGAGGACGCTGATCCGAACTTGGATCGTGGGGTATCCAAAATCAACGACCAGGGTGTTTTTTGCCTCGTCGGAAAGATGCGGGGAGAGAAACCAGCGGGCCAGAGCCGCTTCCAGGTCATCGCTCATGACTTTTGCCGCAAGGGCTTTGTCCAGGGTCAGAACCACGAAGTTTTCCCGAACTGCAGTGCGATTCGGCAGGTATTTCTCGCCTTTTTGCATCACCTCCAGTTGCGGGTAGGACGCCCCGAGTGTCCCCGCTATCGCACCCAGTAACCCATGCGTCGCTTTGCTCCAGATCCCATTCATACGCTCATATCGTTTTCGCGTCATGATTATTAGATTTCGACGGGGAATGTCAATTCCAAGAGCGGTCCAGGTCGTCGTGAAGGACAGATCCTCACCGGAAGAATCCGTCTCAGCGGTTAGCTGCCAACGCGGACCCTCTGCCGTGCCTCCGGTGATGCGATAATTGCCCCGCACCCTGCTCTGTATGTAATGCCAGTTTCGAGATATGATTGCGCTTAGCAGAGCCTCCCGCTTCGCGCTTTGTTGGCGGTTGTAGGCTACAAGAATCGTTCCAAGGGGAATCACAAGGGCGACAAAGCCAGCAGCGATGATGAGTGCCAGGCCGGTTTCCATCAAGTTCGCGGTCCTCCCAGCAGTGAGACTCTTTAAAGCCTGCACGGTTGCTCTGTTATTTAAGGCGAAGCGAGGCCAGCGGCTTTCGACCCCGGCGGTCCGCGGCGTTTGGGTCCGCACCGCCCTTTATCAGTAGAGCCGTGGTCTTCCTTCGTCGCACGGTCAGCGAGTCCGGTTCCTCGGTGCGCCTGCCGGCAAATCCGGTCGCTTTGTGAAGGGCGGTCTCGCCGAAGAGCGTGTCGCGCAGATTCGGGTCCGCGCCAGCCTTCAGAAGCAGCGAAACTGCTTCGATATTTGCCCGGGATGCGGCCCGCATCAGAGCGGTGTAGTCATAGATGCCGCGCCCGTTGATATCCGCGCCCTGCTTTAGCAGCAGTGTCAGCAGGGGCAGGTCATTGTTCTGGGCAGCGATCTCTAAAAGGGGGGTTCCGGCGAAGCGGCTCCTGTCGGACCGCTGCTTCAGCTGTCGGCGAACGTTTTGGTCCTGCGGTGAGGACAGTACGCCGGGACGCTGATAGTTCGCGCTGCACCCCTCTTCCAGCAGTTGCTGTACCTGCGCAGCCTCACCACGTTCCGCAGCGCGGATCAGCGGACGGCAGGGGTCGCCTGCCTCCTGGCGGTCGCTCTTCGCCTGGCTCTGACCCCGCCAGAACAGGCTGGCTCCGATCAGAAAGGCGAACAGGAGAGCCGGGGCAAGCAACCCCACGGCGCGAGAGCGGTCCATGAGGATTACACCCCCCCTGCATCCCGCGGGGTGAAACCAAAGAGGGTCTCCAGTGTACGTTTTACCACCGGTTTACCGGCGATTCCTGCGTACCAGCGCTGGGCGGCGCGCTGATTGCTGACACTGGTCGTTGGATAAACATGGATCAGGTCAGCGATCGCACGCACCGGCAGTTTGTGCCGAATCGCGATCACCCACTCGTGGATCAGATCGCCGGCATTCGCCCCGAGAATGTGCGCGCCGACCACGTTCCCGTTCAGGCCGGAAACGATCACCTTAACCAGACCGATTGTATTGCCCTCCACGATCGCACGGTCATCCTGCCGGAACTCGTGCCGCAGCACCTGGATCTGGGCGGGGCCGTAGGTTTCCCGCGCGGCCTCCTCCGTCAGTCCGACCTGTGCCAGCTCCGGGTCCGTGAAGGTAGCCCATGGGACAACATCGTAGGGCACCGCCTGAGAGCCGGGGAACAGGATGTTGCGCACCAAAAGCTTGGACTCGTGCTCCGCCATATGGGAGAACTGATACCTGCCCGTGACATCCCCGCAGGCCCAGATATGCGGTGCGGTCGTCCGGCCATTTTGATCCACAGTCACGCTGCCGTTTTTGTCCAGGGCAACCCCGACAGACTCCAGGTTTAAACCCCGCGTGTTCGCCACGCGCCCGACTGCCGCCAGTATCTCTTCCATATGCAGCGTTCGGCGCTCGCCGCCGCGCCCATCGCGGATGGTGAGGGCTTTCCGCCCGTCGCCCTCCAGACGAACATCCGTCACCTCCGCGTTGAAGATCAGCTCAATTCCCTCGTCTGCCAGGGTGTTCTGTAGAAGCAGTGCAAGTTCCCGGTCTTCGCGTTTCAGGAGACAGTCGCCACGGTCCACGATCGTGACCCGGCTGCCAAGCCGGGAGAGCGCCTGCCCCATCTCGACGGCGATATACCCGCCGCCAATCACGACCAGTGTCTCAGGGATGTGATGGAGGTCATACAGCGTTTGGTTGGTCCGGTAGCCCGACGCTTCCAGTCCCGGTATCTCCGGTCGGATCGGCGATGATCCCGTAGCGATGAGAAGCTGCGCCGCGCTGAGGTCGCCCTGGGGGGTACGGACGAGGTGGGGATGCACGAACTCCGCGCCGCCGAAAAAAAGTTCGACCCCGAAATCACGCAGCATCTGTTCCGTGCCGTCGTTGACCCGCACCTCTTCTATTTTGCGGCGCACGTACTCAAAGGCACCACCGCAATCGGCGGCGGGGAGACGGACGTTTTTCAGGCCAAGCGTTTTAGCGGAGCGCATCTGGTGGGCCACATCCGCCACATGCAGAAGCGCCTTTGACGGCACGCATCCGGTCCAGGAGCATTCGCCGCCGATCCGGCTTTTCTCCACTAGCGCCACCCGCGCGCCAAGTCCCCCGGCCATGTTCCCGGCGACAATCCCCGCGCTGCCGCCGCCGATGATTGCTAAATCGTAGTCAAACTTTTTGCGCCCCATATCCTCCAGTGTACCCGCCGTGCCCGCCCGCAGTGACTGCCCGCCGAGCTAGATCGAACCGGAGGAGAGATCAACCCCCGCCAACCTCCGCCAACTCCCGCTTCTCCCCGTTGCGCCGGGTGAATCCCTGGGCATCCAGATACTCCAGCAGGGGCAGGATCACCCTTCGCGACGATTCCGTCGCGTTCCGGACCGCACCGACCGTGATTCCTTCGGGCGTTTGCGAAAGCCGCCGGATCGCCGCCTTGGTTTCCTCAATTGCTTGGGAGGAGACGTACATTCGGTCCTCGATCTCGACCAGCTCGCCAGTCTCCACCAGCACCCCCAGAATGCCGGGGACACTAACATCGCGGGGATAATTCGCTCGGAAGTTGCCGGGAAGGGGTGGCTGCAGACCTGCCGCCAGGTAGACCGCCAGGATCTCGTCTGCCGCGGTTCGCCAGCCTGTGGGCATAATGACCCGATGGTCCGGAAGTCGGACCCCCCCCGTCCCCTCGGCGACAAGGATCCCCTCTTCCATCAGCCAGCCAAGGACCGCCCCGAAATCCCGGCAGGCAGCGGCCTTTTGCAGCGGCGCCGGGAGATTCTCCGTGGGCAGTGCGCGGCGCAGCGGGTTCTGTTTGTGAAACGCCGCCGCGATCCGGCGAGCAGTCTCCATCAGGCGTTTTGCCGCAAGGTCGGAAAGGTAGCGATCGGCTGCCAGAGCCGCAGCACGGTGCTCTTTGACCAGCTCGCCAAGCGCCTGCGCGACGGCATCCGGACTCAGACCCGCCGCATCCCCGATCTCAGCGGCGGAAAAGTCGGCGTGGCGGCTCGACAGGACCGCGTATGCTGCTTCGGTATCCGCGAGTCCTGCCGATGATGGTTCCCTCAACGGTGCCTGCCCTCCTGCAGAAGGGTGACACCCAGCCCGGTCTCCTGGTCATTCACGGTCAGGACATCTCCCTGCTGGAGGAACCCGCCCCGCAGCAGATCTTCGTCCCGCACCAGCAAATGCCCATCGAGGTCCAGCATCGGCACGGCAGCCTCCCCCAGGGCGATCGCGAGATGCAAAGCGGCTCCAGTGGCGATATGCGTCTCCATCATGCAGCCAAACAGGCACCGCCCCCCCGCCCGGTGGACCGCGGAGGCGATCCGGGCGGTTTCGGCGATTCCGGATTTCGCCAGCTTAAGCACCACCCCCGCGCAGACCCCTGCCTCGATCAGGCGCTGCGCATCCCCTGCGTGGTGGGCGCTCTCATCCGCGAACACGGGGACGGGGGCGCGCTGCGTGACAAAGTTCATCGCCGCATCGTCACCCGCTCTGGTGGGCTGCTCCAGCAGTTCGATGCGAGGAACGAGGTCCTGAAGGGAATCGAGAAAGGTTAAAGCCTCCTCCGGGGTAAAACCCTGGTTGCCGTCGAGCCGCAGAAGGGCGGTCGGGGCGGCGGCGGCGATGGCTCGCACCCGTGCACTATCCTCCTCCAGACTGCCACTGCCGACCTTGACTTTCAGAGAGCGGAAGCCGTCTGCGGCGGCCTGCAATGCGTGCAGCGATGCCTCCTCCGGCGTCAAGAGGGGCAGCGAAAGGTCTGTCGTCCGTGAGCCTGAAACGTCGAGATCACTCCCCAGCAGGCGATGGAGCGGTGCGCCAATGGCGCGTGCTCTGGCATCCAGGATCGCTGTCTCGACTGCTCCCGCCGCGCCGGGCATTGTTGCGTGAGCCTTGGACAGAAACGCCTCCGCATCGTCGAAGTGACGGTTTCGCAAAAGCGGGGAAAGGTCGCGGATCCACTCCCAAACGGTTTGCTGCGTTTCGCCGGTCACATAAAACGCCGGGGCGGACTCGCCGTAACCCATGGTGCCGTCTTCAAGGGTGACCGTGACCAGTACATTGTGCGCGATGGTCGTGGTGCGCTGGGCCGTGCGATAGGGCGCGCGCATCGGCACGTCCCACGGTTCGGCTTTGAGGGAAAAGATCTTCACAGCGGCATTATAGCGTGAACGGGAACGGGACCCCTTAGTTTGGCCCGCTGACGTTGATTTTGCGGCGGTCCGGTGCGCTGATCTTCGGCACTTCCACGCGGTCGCCTTTCTGCAGCCCGGACAGCACCTCGACCTGCGCATCGTTTTTCAGTCCGATGGTCAGTGTACGCGTCGCCTTGGTCGCTGCATCACCGGTGCCGGTCACCAGGGCGACCTTGTTTCCCACCTGAAGCGCCTCGGCGGGAAGCAGCAGCACTTTCGCATGGCGGTTCAAGATGATTCCCACGGCGGCCGTCATACCGGGCCGAAGCCGCCCATCCCGGCTCACGACCGCCACCTTCACCTCGAACCGGACCACGCCCCCCTGACTGGAAGTCGTCTGCGTGGCACTGCTGGTCTGGTTCTCGGTTAGCGAGGAAGGCGCGATTGCCGCGACCCGTCCCGAAAACGTCTTGTTGGGGACCCCATCCACGTTGATCTCCACCGGCATCCCCGTCCGGATACGAGCAACATCCACCTCGTTGATGTTGACGCGGACCTGCATTCGGTTCAGGTCCGCGACCCGGACAATAGCGGCACCCTGAGCAAACCCCGCGGTTGCCGAAGCGACAAGCTCTCCCTCTTCCAGATACTTGCCGACGACCTCGCCGCTGATCGGCGCGATGATCCGTGTTTCTCGCAGCTGGACCGCTTGCTGGGCAAGCTGACTTTCGATCTGCGCCACCTCTCCGCGCGCCCGCTCCACATCCCGCAGGCGAAGCTGCGCCTGCGCGGCATTGGCGCGGTCGGTCGCAAGCTGCACCTCAGCGGACCGGATGCTGGCCCGCGCGACCGCGATGTCTTCCGGGCGCGTTCCCTCTTTCAAAAGGGAGATCCGCTCCCGCGCGCCGCGCGCGTCGGCCTCGGCCACCAGCAGAGCGGTCTGCGCAGAGTCCGCCTCGGCCTGCGCGATAAATCCCTTCGCGACCAGCGCCTTGCGACGATCCAGATTGCGGCGGGCATCCAGGACCTGGGCATCCGAACGGGCAATCGAGGTCTGCTGTTGCGCGACATCCTGGCGCCGCGTCGGCGCGGCGATCTGAGCCAGTCGTCGGCGCGCCTCCTCCAGAGCCGCCTCGGAGCGGTCAATTGAGAGGCGGTTCTGGGTTTTGGAGAGCGCGTAGTTCTCCTCCGCCTGGCTCAGGCCCGCCCGCGCGGAGGCAAGCTGCGCTTCGATCCCCGCCACTTGCCGCGCCACCTCTGTCGGGTCCACGACGGCAAGCGTCTGACCCGCGGTGACCCGGTCTCCCTCTTTCACGAAGATCCGCTGGACTCTTCCGCCGACCCGCGACTTGACATCCACCTGTGTCACCGGCTCCAGCGTCCCATTTTCCGCGACTTTCACCGTGATGTCGCCGACTTTGACCGTCACCGTTCTGCCGATTTGCTGCACCGGGCGCGGGCGCACCCGCGCCCGCCATCCCCACACCGCGGCGATAAGCGCCGCCACCAAAATCACGGAAAAAATAATTCGTCGTTGCTGCTTCACGCGTCCTCCTGCCACGAACGGTCATCCCTGTCTCAAGCCCCTTAAAGGAGAGCCGAGATCTGTCGCGCCAGATTAGAAGACACCGCCGGGAGTGATTCGGTTGCGCGTTCGTTGCTCCCCGCGCGGGACTTGACAGCGAAAAAAGGGGGTGGTACAACAAATCCAAGAAATTGACCAAGCGTTTGGTTTATTGAGTAAGCATTCAAGCCTGTCAACGCAGCAGAGCGAAACCATGCCGGAAAAACGCCCCCCCACCCTTCGAGATGTTGCCCTGTCCGCAGGGGTCAGTCCCTATACGGTCTCCGTGGTCCTGAATGGGTCGCGATCGAACACGCGCGTCTCCGAGGGCACGCGGCGCCGCATTCAGGAGAGTGCCGCAGCCCTTCATTATCATCCGAACGCGGTCGCACGGAGCCTGGCACGCCGCTACACCAACACGATCGGTGTCCTGTTCGCTCTGGACTCTTCAGCCACCCTGGCAAACCCGTATGCCTCCTCCGTGCTGCTGGGCATCTCGCGCAGGGCCGCCGCGGGCGGATATGACATCCTTCTTTACACAGAGCAGTGGCACGGGGCAGACCGTTCCGCACCGCGCTTCAGGGACCGCCGCAGCGACGGCGTGATCGTGATCGCTCCGGGCCTCGGCACGGACGTTCTGGCGGGCCTGGCCTCTCTCGACCTCCCCCTGGTCGCGGTCGCCGCGGCCCCGGAACAGACACCGGAGGGCGTTGGTTGCACGGATGTGGATAATGCCCTGGGGATTCAGCTTGCGGTGGACCACCTGACGGGGTTCGGACACCGGCGGATCGCACACATTATGGGCGATGCGGATGTGGCAAGTGTCGCTCAGCGGCAAAAGGCGTTTACGGATGCCACAACCCTGGCAGGCTGCATCGTCTCTCCTCTTTACCTTGTTGCCGCGCACTACAACGCACATGGTGTCGCCGAGGCGTTCGACTCTCTGATGTCGCTTCCGGAGCCGCCGACCGCCATCGTCGCCGGAAATGACAACATCGCGATCGTCCTGATGGAAGTGGCCCGCGCGCGCGGGGTCGCGATCCCCAATCAGCTTTCCGTTATCGGATTTGATGATGTTCCGGCGGCTGCGCAGGTGACTCCAAAGTTGACAACGATCCATCAGCCCCTGAGCACCATCGGTGAAGCCGCAGCGGATTTGCTGATCGCGCGGATCAATCACGAAAAAAGAGATCTCACAGTGCTTCTATTCCCCCCTGAACTGGTTGTCAGGGAATCAACGTCAACAGTGCGCTCCGCTCCCTGAGGCTGCGGTAGACACTATCTCGGTCGGGCAAAGATTGCCCTGGTAGGAAGGAATCGAACCATGAGCGGTTATCGGTCTGAAGCGAGGAAGCCTCTCCGCATGAGGCGCGGTGGACTTACACGGATCTCCTCCGGGTTCACCCTGATCGAATTGCTCGTCGTGATCGCGATTATCGCGATCCTCGCCGCCATCCTGTTTCCCGTCTTCGCGCAGGCACGGGAGAAGGCGCGGCAGGCTTCCTGTTTGTCGAATCTGAAGCAGCTGTCACTTGCGGTCAACAGCTACACCGTGGACTATGACGAAACGTACCCGTTTTCCGAGGACGGGACGGGGCAGGCATGGTACCAGACTATCCAGCCGTACGTGAAAAACGGCACCAAAGCGAACGACGATCCAAGTACCGATTTTGTTTGGGGGGGCGGCGTTTTTCAGTGCTCCTCCTGGCCCGATCCGCCCGACGGTGCTGACCATCAGAGCGGTTAC
>JACMJB010000430.1 GCA_014380815.1 Armatimonadota bacterium | reverse complement strand
ACGCTCATATTCTATCATTGGTTCTCGGGTCCCGTGCGGCCTTTGTACCCGTTTTGCATCGGTCGCTTGCGCTGTGGGCATGCTTTAGCGGGGAGGACACGCACTGGTGGGTAAATCCACCACCGCGCCCAGTATGACTGCCGCTTACGATTTCCAGTGGGGTATGGTGCGGGATGGTGTTGCATGGTTCGGCAGCAAGTCCGGCCGCGCCTCGGTCAGACCGTCACCCTGCCCCCAGGTGTCGCCGTCTACGATACCTTTGGCGGACTGAAGGCCTGTGTCAGCGCCAACAGCGGCGGCAAACACAGCCACCCGCCCGCGTGCCGCATCATTCGGCTGATGGTGGAGAGGAAAGACCCGAACCCGAAGGACAGCGTCCGCGATTCGGCCTGCGAACTGGCGGGCTGCCGGGTGGTCCGGCAGCGCCGGGTCGGCGCGTCACAATCCCCGGCGAAACGTCAGCCCGAAAAACAGGTCAAGGCTGTCATTTGTCAGGCCGATGTCGAGGGAACCCTGAAACAGATCCTGACTGCCGGGCCGATACGTGAGCGTTTGTGTGAGGTAGCCCTCCGTCGTGCGCGGGGAGAAGCGAAGCGGGCTGCCTGAAACGCGGCGCAGGCTGAGCGCGGTCTGCACCGTCAGCTCCGGACCCGTGAAATAGGCAAACCCTACCTGCCCCCCATAACTGTCCGCCAGTCGGACCGTGCGGCCCTCGTACCGACGGGAGAGAGCGGTCTGGTAATCGAGGGTGCCGTAGAACTGAAGGGGAACCCGAAGCTGCTGATACCCGACCCGCAAAAGAGGCTGATAAAAGCCTTCTCCTGTTGGAAGCGCGCCCCCTCGGGTCTGAAACGGCGAGCGGCCCGTCGGCAACTGCACGCCGCCCGTCAATGAGTAGCTGTTGCCTGCGCCCGGCCCCGCGAAACGTCGCTCCAGCAGCAGCGTAGTATCGGCCAAACCGCTGCTGGAACGGGTGACGCTCGGCTGACCGGAAGACGAGAAGCGGACCGTCTGCGAAAGATACGCGGTGGACGCATACAGTCGTACATCGGGCCGAAGCGGAATCCCCGCGCTGACGCTGGTGCTGCTGACCACGCGCCGGGTGTCTACCTTGACCGCGCTGGGCGGGCGCAGCACACCCCGACCGGACCGGGACGCCCTTGTGCTCACGACCTGCTCGTCGTGGTCGAAGCCGAGACGGGTATCCACGGATACAGTAACGGGGCGACCGAACAGCGTCAGCGGGAAAGGACCAGACGCGCCGGATGCCCCGGGGATCTGCCCGGTCGGGCTGATTGCCCCGGAGGGCGGCGTTGCGGCCGGGAGCGCGGCAAGCCGTTTTTCAAGCCGCTCCTGCTCGGTGGCGAGCGCTGCCTCGGTCAGCTTCAAGGCGTCGGCGGCATCCGGCGCATCATCCATCTGCTTCTGCAGCCGAATTCGCAGACGTACCAGCTCGCGCCGGGCGGACTCCCACTGCCTGCGCTGAGACACCGCCGTTTCCCGCGAAACCCCGGGGGCCGCCGGGGATATCGGGCCTGCCTGCGTGGCTCGCGCCGTTCGCGCCGTGCAAAGGACCGGAATGGCGGTGACGGTAAGGGCAAGAATCGCAGCGGCCCGCTGGGATACAGGGACCGACCGGCGGCTCAATGGCCTGGCCCCAGAACGCGTGGTGGGGGAGCGGCGGCAAGATTTCTCAGCCCTTGCTTCAGGCTTGCCACGGTCTCCTCGCACCGCTTTTGGTCCTGTCTACGGTCCGGTCGGGCGGCGATAAAGACAAAACCTTCGGCATCACCCGGCGCGTACCAGCGCTTCAGAAAGGCATCGCGTCCCATCGTGACGTTGCCGTTCGCCGGATCGGCCAGAAAGACCGTCCGGTTTTCAATCGCCAGCAGAACGACAAAATGCGGTTCCGGGTTGAGCAGTCGGACGATCACCGGAGTCGGATACGCCTTAAGCTGTTCGCGCAGGACGGGGTAACTCATGCGAAAGCTGCCCGCCTCGCACCGCTTGCTCCTTGCGGCCCGCTCCAGCCCCAGCAGTGTTGTCCCCGACTCCGGCTTGTAATCCGCAAGTTTCAGGATCTCCTTTTCATCCACCGGCGTTTCCAGATAAAAGCGAAGAAGCGTCGCCAGAGCGGCGGGGCCACAGTCGGTCGGCTGAGACTGCACGACCACGTTTCGCGTATCGGCGGCGCAGGGAGGGGCGTGTAACGCCATGCCCAGCGGGAATGTCAACAAGAGGGTCAAAAGGCATCGGCGACCGAGCGTTCGATCCATCGGTTTCATTTTCTAGTTCTCGTAAGGCAATACATAAACCGGCAGAGTCGCGGGACGTGCACCAACCACGAGAGTGATCTGCTGAAGGCTGCCGAATACGAGAGCGGACGGCTCGCCGCTATACAAAACGCCATCCACATAAACTGTCACTGGTCCGTCGAAGTCCGCGACGCGGACACGGGACAGGGGCCGTCCCCAGAGGGCGAAGAACATTCCCAGGGTAAAGTCGCGCTGGGCGGCGGACTCCACATGAACGATGCCGGTTTGATCATGGGTATGGAGGTCATACAGGCAGATTCCGTCTTCCACAAGCCCATTGGCATCGGCGATCGGGTCCTTGAAACCGATCCCGGCAGGAATCGCGATCTGGTCGCCATTGACAAACAGCGACAGATGGGTGTGGATATGGTAGGTCTCGCTGCCAAGCCCACAGGGAATATCGAGGAGGGTTTGTCCCTGCCCGCCCGAGGCCGTGTTTCCGATGGGAAAGACGGTCCGTCCGATCACATCGGTAGGATTTAGCCGGATCGCACCGGTCGGACCGGTTGATGCCGTTGGTTCCGGCGAGGGAGAGCCGCCGCCACAGCCGTTGACCAGGCAAAACGCCCCGCAGGCTACCGCCAGCCTCCAGTTCGTTCGGGGCCAACAATCCGAACGCTGCATCTTCATTTCCTTCTGGAATAGTGTCGGGGCAGTTAACAGACTGCCCCGACCTGAAGCCCTAGTTGACCCCTGGATCGCAAACCCAGCGGTCTTCGGACGTCCGGTACACCTCGTAACCCAGAACATAGTAGGTCGTCGTGAAGGTGATACGAGCGCAGCGCATCGCCCCGTCCACGGCTTTCTTTTCGGTCTCCGACAGGCTTTTAGCGCCCCCTACCACGGGAAGGGCGCTGGTCTGAACCAGTTGACTGGTCATCGGGGCGGTGGCTGGCAGCGTCGCAGGAGCAGGTGTATCTCCCTCGCTGGCGAATGCAGGCGCGGCAAGCGAGGACAGAGCAAGAACGACCGCGGCGACGAGACCGCTGGCAAAACGAGTACGATTCATGTCTTGAAACTCCTTCTTCAACCAGTGTGACGCGCAGCGGTCCGCTGCAAGTCTGAACCGATTATCCCCGGCTTCCCTTTCAAAACTCTGTCAAGCCAGCGGAAACATCAACAGAGATAGACTTATTTTTTGCAGGGTCCAGCAGGTATCCAGGCCAACGGATCGGGCGCACCGGGAAGCAGACCAGCTTGTCCCCTTCGATCCGTTCTTGGCGATGAGGAACCCCAAAACAGGGCATTTTGGAGGTGCTGAGGCCGAGCCGACGTACTCTAACCCAGCATTCGGGGATAGCAAGACAAAAAACGAAAAACCGCTCAGTACGAGTTCACGTAGTGAGCGGTTCTAGCACGGAGAGTCGGAGGACTCGATGGGTCGTACTGGACTTGAACCAGTGGCCCGCTGATTAAGAGTCAGCTGCTCTGCCAACTGAGCTAACGACCCGGAAACACACGCCCTGGCGCGGCGCGAACTGAAATATATCACGGGAGTGCGCGCCACGCAAGCCGATGATCGGGAGAAATGGTGGGGAGCGGGGACCGGGCGCTAGTCCTGCGGCGGCGGGCCGATCGGCTCCAGACAAGAGGGGTCGTCGTGGGCGGGAGAGTTGACGCGGCGCGATACCGCAACCGCCTCCATCTCGGAATCCGCGAAAGGATGCAGGAGAGCAAGGAGCGCCTCCCGCTCACGAAGCGTCGGGTCCAGCCAGAGAGCTTCGCCGCCGTCGCCTTCTGCGAGGATGACCGGCATCCGGTCGTGGACCCGCCCGACGGTCTCGTTCGCACTGGTCGTTAAGATGGTGCAGGTCCGAATCGGTGAGCCGTCAGGGGATTCCCACTCGTCCCAGAGGCCCGCGAATCCAAACAAGCCGCCATCGGCGGACCGGAAATGGAAGGGCTGTTTGATGCCGCCGGTCTTTTCCCACTCGAAGAAACCATCGCTGGGAACGATGCAGCGGCGACGCGCCAGCAGGCCTCGAAAGGACGGTTTCTCGGCAACGGTCTCCGACCGGGCATTAATCATCTTGCCGCCAATCCGGGGATCTTTTGCCCAGGAGGGAATCAGTCCCCACTGAAAGCCATCCAGGACCCGGGCACCGTCGTCCGCCGCGACCACGACGGCGACGGTTTGCTGGGGCGCGAGGTTGTACCGGGGCAGCGGGTCAAACAGGCTTGCTTGAACGGAGAAGCGATCCTGGACATCGCTCAAGTTGTGATGAAGGGTGAATCGTCCGCACATCGTAAGAGGTCACTCCCCTGCAAGCAGTTTATCCGGAAAGCGGCGGCTAATTCGCGATCAGGGGCGAGTGTGTCAGGACGATCAAGGTCAACAACAGCAGAAACGGAAGACAGGCGATCCCGGCCAGGGCGAGGTAAAGGATCTTTTCGCGGCGTGTCAGGGGTGGGCCAAGATCAATCCGGGGCCGAAGGGGCGACCCCCCGGGGCTGGACCCATCCCCATCGCCCCACGGGCCGGGCCAGCGACTGCTGGGGAGGAAAAAACGCAGATCAGGCCAGAGGGAATCCCTGCCGCCGCCAGGTGTGCTGAGAACGGGCAGGTGGGACTGCGCCGGATTGGAGCGTCGCTTCAGGTGGGGGCTACCGAGGAGGTCAGAATCGAACGACCACTGCATGACGAGAGACCGGGACCTTGCTAACGCACGCTGACCGGGAGCGATGCGGGGTTGCCCTGAAACAACGAAAGCGACTCGCACCTGTGGAAATCTGGTGTGGTCGCTTGGTTACAGTCAGTTCAAACTCGACTATAGATATAGTATAGCACGAACGGCGTTTACTGTCAAGAGCAAAGACCGTTTCATCCCCCACACGAACCGGGCTTTTTTGATGGTTGACAGCTCCAAAAATAGCCGAAAGTTCTGATTCGGCGCAGGAAATGACGCGTTATCTCGCGTGAAGTGTCTCGTAAATGTCTCGCAGAAAATGGGGGTCAAATTAGCGAGGGCTTTTTTGCGCATCTGCCGCGTGTGGTCTTTTGCGATGCGTTTAAATCGCCACAATATTCAGTGGAATGTCGTCTTTCGGCGATTCCAGAGGGAGGGTCCTTATGAGAGGATCTGCTGACCGAGACCCGGCAACGACCCCACGAATTTTCGGCAGGTGGCAAATGCTGCTCTGGATTTGTCCCGCGGTGATAGTCCTTGCGTTTCTGCTCGCGGCGACTGGCCCCAAAGGGTCCGCCTTCGCACAGGGGATACCTCCCGCGCCGGGTCGGGCAGCCGTGCCTGCCACGGCCCCCGTGATGAAATCGGCAACTCCCCCGGCCAAAAAAGCGGTCGTGGCAAAGCGCCGTTCCCCTCGCCGGTACCGGCGCACCAGGGCGCGTCGCCGTTACTACACCCGGGCGCGGGCTACGGTGGCGAGACCGGTTCCCAAAAAGCTGTCGCCGTCGGTGACAGCGGTGCGGACGCTCCCCCCCGCAAAGCCAGCGCCTCGCATGGTAAAGCCACCCATCGCCCGCGAAGCCGTTCCCGCGAAGCCAGCGGTGGCGCTGACGACGGTGAAACCCACGCCGAAACGCGTCGCGAGCGTGCGACGGACCTCGTATCGCGCCCGCCGACGACGCCCCCGCCGCTCCGTTCGCCCGGCGGCACCTCCCGTCTCCGCACCGGTTCTGGACCGGACCGGGAATCTGGTGGAGCCGCTTTCGAACGGGCTGAGGTTCTCGATGGCCCGTCCGACCGTCGAGGCTCGTTACGGCAAGCCGCAGGAGACAGTCGGCTCCCAGATACGCTATGCGAACTTCGGCGTCGAGTACGTTCCCAGCAAATCACGAATGAGCTTTATCGCGCTGCAGCAGGACGTTCGTCTGAACTGCAAACTGGGAACGGGTGCGACGCGTTCAGCGGTCGAGAAACAGTTTGGAAAGCTGGACGGCAAAGGGGATGTGGTCTACCAAAAGTACCGGCTGCGTTTTTCGCAGGGGCCAGGGGGACTGGTAGAGGTGATAACGATTACCCCGGCGTCGGCACAGGCGACGTTCTGACCGGGTCGTGCCAGTCGGGGCGGCGGCGCAACGATCACCCGTTACATCAGGCCCTTCTCCTTAAGGGATACCCAGCGCCCGTCGCCGAGGACGATATGGTCCAGAACTTCGATCCCCAGAAGTT